>LVAK01000044.1 GCA_001604035.1 Clostridiales bacterium Firm_05 | reverse complement strand
ATTATGTGAAATCAGCAGATATGATACGTCCGGAGGCTTCTGAGGCATAGTTCCAGTGAGAGATATGGTCATCCGTGTACCAATATCTGATCGCTGGTTCTGTACTTATTGCTTCACATACGTCTACGATAACCAGCTTGAACTTCATTTTATCAGGTATTATAGCCTTTATATAGACGCTTACAAGCTGTCCTGGCTGAATATTATCCTTAGGTTCGGCAAGGCCCGCAAGATTAGGTGCGAGCTCGACAAATACGCCGTATTCCTCAACAGACCTGACTATTCCGGATACAGTTTCTCCTGCTGAAAAAAGGGCGGCATTCTCGTCCCATGTACCCAGCAGTTCTTTATGGGTAAGCTGTATCCGTTCTTTTTCTTTTGCTTTGACCACTGCACGTATGTACTGACCAACTCTGAACCTGTCCGAGGGATGAGCTATGCGTGAGACGGAGATTGTGTCTATCGGCAGCATGGAAGGTACTCCACAGCCAATGTCCACAAAGCAGCCAAACTGTTCAAGATGAGTAACTCTTGCCTCAATTATATCACCGGGAGAAAGAGGTGTAAGATAGTCCGAGATACATCTTTCCTGGGCTTTTTTTCGTGAAAGGGCAGCTTTTACAGCTCCTGTTTCATCAATGCTTACGCTTGTTACTATAAAGCATACCGGTTTATTTACACGGGATATCAGAGCGATATCCCGTGTTTTGCCTTCGGTTATACCAACAGCACCTTCCTCACGGGGAATTATCCCCTTACCGCAGGGAAGATCGATGATGAGGTCGTGTGAATTGCTGCAAACGGCAGCCCTGGCTTCAAGGATAATGCCCTTTTTCGTGGCCTCGGAAAGTCCTTCGTAGCTTGCTGTAAGTCTGGCGTTTTCAGGGGTTTTGATAAGTGAACCTTCTGGTCTGTAATCCATATTTGTACCTCCGTTGCTGTAGATTCATAGGTAGTCAATCTTATGCGGCGGCATTCAAGGATATTACCTCAGATCTCACTTTTTATTTTTGAGCCGCCAAGGGAGTAGAAAAGTGAACAAACCTTTCCTGCACTTGCTGCATCGCAAATAACAAATCCTCTTGCAGTCCTGCTTCTGTGAGGCTCGGGGATAACGTCTTCTGAAGCAGGCGATTCGATGGAAGCGGTATAGTAATTATAAGTTGTCACAGCAGTAGGGATTATCGTAAAGATACTTCCGTTGCGAAGCTTCTGAGCCTTGTCAGATATTTTGTTATAGATCACACCTGTCCGGTATATACCGGTCACATCTTTGCTGATACGTGAAAGTGCGGCTTCCGCCATATCCGGCGATTCAAATTCTGCTGAAATTCTTGACATCATGTTATCACCTTTCATGTTTTTTTGGTTGACTTCAATATGTTTATTTATGGATTTTTATTATTTTTCCACAAATCCAAAAAAATATACGCTTTTAATATTGATTTAGGAGTAATTTTGGGGTATAATGTTAAATGTACGATTTTCGGTATTTATAGAAAGGAGTGAATACTTTGGACATCCGGCCGGGAGATATTCTGACAATGAAAAAAAATCATCCTTGCGGTGCAAATGAAATGTACGTTATCCGCTCGGGAATGGATTTCAGATTGAGATGTGTGAAGTGTTCCAGAGAATTTCTTGTGCCGAGGAACAAGATCGAAAAGAATATCCGGAGCGTTAAACATCCGGAAGAGGGTTAGCCGGCTGCATTTTTATTGAACTGATTTTTGCTTAAGGAGTAGTAGAATGTTTGAAAAACTTGCAGTAATGGAAGAAAAATATGAGGATATCAGTGCCAAGCTGTCAGATCCTGATATAGTTAATGATAATAAGCTGTATACACAGCTTATGAGGGAGTACAAGAATATGACTCCTATCATTGAGAAATATCGGGAGTATGTCAGAGCCTTGAGAGCGTTTGAAGAGGCCAAGGAGCTTCTTGCAGACGGCGGTGATAAGGAACTCAAGGAAATGGCTCAGGAAGAGCTTGAGGAGTCCAAGGAGGCTATGGAGTCCCTTACTCAGGAGCTGAAAGTCCTGCTTCTTCCAAAAGATCCTAATGATGACAAAAACGTTATTATAGAGATAAGAGGAGGCGCAGGCGGCGAGGAAGCTTCTCTGTTTGCGAATTCTCTTTATCGTATGTACACAATGTACGCAGAAGCCCGGGGCTGGAAGCAGGAGATCCTTAGTGCCAATCCCACCGAGCTGGGCGGCTTCAAGGAGATAAGCTTCTCCGTAGAAGGTGACGGTGCTTATTCAAGGCTTAAATATGAAAGCGGCGTACACCGTGTGCAGCGTGTTCCTGAGACAGAATCTCAGGGACGTATCCACACCTCGACTGTAACAGTTGCCGTACTTGTAGAGGCAGATGAAGTCGAGCTGGAGATAAATCCGACAGATCTGAAGATCGATTATTTCCGTGCAAGCGGTGCAGGCGGACAGCATATAAATAAAACAGAGTCCGCTGTAAGAATAACATATCTGCCCACGAATGTGGTCGTAGAATGTCAGGACGAAAGAAGTCAGCATAAGAACAAAGACAAAGCTATGAAGATCCTTCGTTCAAGGATCTACGAAGCTATGCAGGAGGAACAAGACGCTAAGATCGCCTCGGAGAGAAAAATGCAGGTCGGCACAGGTGACCGCTCCGAGAGAATAAGGACCTATAACTATCCGCAGGGTAGACTCACAGATCATCGTATCGGCCTTACCATATACAGGCTTGAGGATATCCTTAACGGAAATCTTGATGAGGTATTCGATGCACTGGCTACTGCCGATCAGGCAGCTAAGCTTGCTGCTCAGGAAGCGTAATTATGGAAACGATTCTGCTAAGTGATAACGAAGCGCAGCTGGAAATCGCTGCCGGATTTATAAAAAGCGGAGAGATAGTTGGTATTCCCACAGAAACAGTATACGGCCTTGGCGCAGACGCTTCAAATGAAGAAGCAGTTCGGAAGGTCTTTGCTGCAAAGGGACGCCCGGCTGATAATCCGTTAATAGTACATCTTGCTGATTTTTCTCATGCCTGCAAGTATACTTCATCTATCCCTGAGCTTGCATACAGACTTGCTGAGAGATTCTGTCCGGGACCGCTTACGATGGTGCTGCCAAAGAATGAGCAGATTCCGATGATAACCTCAGGCGGACTTGACACAGTAGGTATAAGAGTACCTTCACATCCTGTAATGCACAGGATAATAGAGCTCTCAGGATGTCCTATAGCAGCTCCCTCAGCAAATACATCAGGCTATCCCAGCCCGACCTCAGCAGATCACGTAATGCGTGATATGAATGGTAAGATCGCTGCTGTTGTAGACGGAGGACAGTCTGAATTCGGCGTGGAGTCAACAGTGATCTCCTTTGAAGGGGAGAATACTGTAAGGATACTTCGTCCTGGCTGCATAACCAGGGAAATGCTTCTTGAGGTATGTGATGAAGTGGTGATCGATCATGCGATACTGCACGAACTTGAAGCTGGTCAGAAGGCTGCATCACCAGGAATGAAATATAAGCACTATTCTCCGAAGGCAGATATAATAATGGTTGAAGGCGATGCTGACGCCTTCAGAAGATATGTTGGCGATAAGATGAGCGCTGATACATACTGCCTTATATATGACGGCGATGAAAGGAATTTCCCGTATCGGCATATGACATATGGAGAAGACAGCTCAGAACAGGCACACTGGCTTTTCCAGAGACTGAGAGAGCTTGATGATATCGGTGCAAAAAAGGTGTATGTCCGAGCTCCGTCCTCAGAGGGCGTCGGACTTGCTGTATATAACCGCCTTATAAGGGCGGCAGGATTCGAGGTGATAAGGATATGAACAGTCTTAGCGGTGTAACCGTTGTCGGACTGACCGGCCAGACCGGTGCGGGAAAGACAACGATCTCAAAGATCTTTTCTGAAAATGGCTTTACTATAATAGATGCTGACAAGGTTGCAAGAAAAGTTGTAGAAAAAGGCAGCAACTGTCTTTATGAGATAGAGGAGCTCTTCGGCAGGGAGATACTCAATGACGATGAAACTCTCGACAGAAAGGCTCTTGCAGCAATAGTCTTTACAGACAAGGCAAAGCTTGAAACGCTGAATACTATCATGCATCCTTACATCACCAAAGAGATACTCAGTATGATAAAGGAAAACTCAAATAACGGTGTCAGACTCATACTCCTTGATGCACCAACTCTTTTTGAGAGCCATGCTGATGATTTCTGTGAGATAATCATATCTGTACTTGCAGATGAAAATGTTAGAGAACAGCGTATTATAGCCCGTGACGGTATAACTCATGAGCAGGCGAGACAGCGCATGGACTCACAGTACAGCGATGAGTTCTTTATGAGCCATTCCGATTATATAATCAGGAATGACGGAGATATCGAAACAGTGACGAAGATATCAAGAGAAGTATCGGATAAGATAAAGGATTGTTATCTTTCAAATGACGCAGATATCATTACAAACAGCGCAAAAGCGGCTGTGGCTGAATAGCTCAGCCGCTTAATATTTCCGAAGGGAGAATAAATATGGAAGAAAACAAAGAAGCATTAAAGGAACTCAAAGAAAAGCTCCTGTTAAAGCGGAAAAATGCATATTATAATATGTCCGATGAGGATATCGCAGACTGCGACAAGTTCTGTGAGGACTACAAGGACTTTATGGATCGCTCTAAGATCGAAAGGGAGGCTGTTATATATTCGATAGACCTTCTTGAAAAAAACGGATTTGTTGAATATAAAAAAGGAATGAAGCTAAAAGCAGGAGATAAGATCTACCGCAACAACAGAGATAAGGCTATACTTATGGCCGTTATCGGCAAAGCCCCTATTGAGGAGGGCGTAAGACTTTGTGCAGCTCATATTGATTCTCCAAGACTTGATCTCAAGCAGAATCCGCTGTACGAGGATAACGAGATAGCTCTCTTCAAGACTCATTATTACGGCGGCATAAAGAAGTATCAGTGGACCACTATCCCGCTTGCTCTTCACGGTGTTGTAGTAAAGGCTGACGGAACAAGAGTAAAGGTTACTATCGGTGAGGACGAAAATGATCCGGTATTTTGTGTAACAGACCTTCTTCCGCATCTTGCAACTGCACAGATGCAGAAGCCTCTTGCAAAGGGTATAACAGGCGAGCAGCTCAATATAATCATCGGCTCAAGACCTTTTAAGGACGATGAGGAGAGTGGAGCTGTAAAACTCAATATAATGAATATCCTTTATGAGAAGTATGGTATCACCGAAGCAGATTTCATATCCAGCGAGCTTGAAGCTGTGCCTGCATTCAAGGCAAAGGATATCGGCTTTGACAGAAGCATGATCGGTGCTTACGGTCACGACGACAAGGTGTGCGCTTATACAGCTTTAAGAGCTACAGTTGACTGCAAGGATCCTGTTCATACAGTTGTAACAGTCCTCACTGATAAGGAGGAGACTGGCAGCGATGGAAATACAGGCCTTTGCTCAGCATATCTTGAATACTTTATCGCTGATATAGCGGAGGAGCTTGGTTCAGACGGAAGAACTGTTCTTTCTGCATCTGAGTGTCTTTCGGCTGATGTAAACGCTGCGTTTGATCCGACATTCCCTGAGGTGAATGAGCGCAATAACTGTGCATATATCAACAGGGGAGTTGTTGTAACAAAGTATACAGGTGCAAGAGGAAAGTCCGGCACATCAGATGCCTCTGCTGAATTTACAGGCCGTGTAAGACGCCTTATGGATGAGAAGAAGGTCATCTGGCAGACAGGTGAGCTTGGTAAGGTGGATGAAGGCGGCGGCGGAACAGTTGCAGCTTATATTGCAAACCTCAACGTTGACACCATAGACCTTGGCGTGCCTGTGCTTTCAATGCACGCACCGTATGAGATAGTTTCTAAGATCGATACTTATATGGCATATAAGGCATTCATTGCTTTCTGCGAAGACTGATCTATACAAACCACCTGCTTTGACAGGTGGTTTTTTCTTTTATGTATTGACTTTTATGAATTGGTGATATATAATATCCTTACATTGATGATTACGGAGGACAATAATAATGATTCGAGATAACTTCTCGGTGCAGTTTTGAAATCTGATAACAGATCGCACCGAGTAATTGAGGTTATCAGTTGACTGCACCTTTTTGAATGAAAATATAAAGGAGTAGTTATTATGAACATAGAAGAATTAAGAAAAAACTGGAAAAACGAAGAGCAGAACGCTATGATAAAGGGCTGGGATTTCAGTCATATCAAGGGCAGATTCTATTCCGAGGAAGATGATCTGCCATGGGATTATAAGGCTGTCATAAACAGATACAGGCGCAGCACTGATAAACTTCTTGACATCGACACTGGCGGAGGCGAATTACTGTTAAGTCTTGGCCATCCTTTTGAAAATACCTTTGCAACAGAAGGCTATCCGCCTAATGTTGAGCTTTGCAGAAAGGTATTAGGCAAACTCGGAATAGGTTTTCACAAGGTAACAGACTATGAAACAATGCCTTTTCCTGACAGCTTTTTTGATGTGGTTATAAACAGACATGGTGCATATGAAGCCGAGGAGCTTTACCGGATATTGAAACCCGGCGGTTTTTTTATAACACAGCAGGTGGGAGAAGATAACGATCGTGAGCTTGTTGAAAAACTTCTTCCGGGTGCAGAAAAGCGTTTTGAGGGACATGATCTTTCTCATTGTATAAGTGAGCTTACTGATGCTGGCTTCTCAGTAATAGAAAGCGGTGAGGCCTTCCGGCCTATAAGCTTTTTTGATACCGGAGCACTGGTCTGGTTCGCTAAAATAATCGAATGGGAATTTATTGGTTTTTCCGTTGATTAATGCTTTGAAAAGCTGCTTGCTACAGAAGAAGAAATACGAGAAAAAGGCCGTATCAGCGGCAGGATACATCGTTTTTATATTGCTGCAAGAAAATAATAAAAAATGCTGCACAGAAAACTGTGCAGCATTTTTTTGAATTGCTTGTTATTACTTGTCGTCGTGAACAGAGAAATCACTGACATCGATGATATCGGGAGATGATGAAGTGTATCCAGAATTTCGTCTGGAAATCTCATAAGCAACATAGCCGTTGAATAATCCATAAACTATCATTATCAGTCCAACGATAACTCTTGCAGCGCTGGCAGCAGAGAAGGGATTAACGAACAGAATGATAGCTGTCAAGACAAGAATGCAGCCAATGATACCGCTGAGTATCCTGTTGCTTTGTGAGTTCTCTGCACTCAAGGCTTTTATTATCCTTACAATTCCAAGCACAAGGAAAATACAGCCGCCAACGATCGTGATGCCCAGCGTCAATATCTTAGGCAGGAACATTACACCAACGCCTATAAGGATACCGACGATGCTGCTTGATGACAGCAGTCCTCCGTCGCCGGAACCGAAGGAGGTGAACATCATCAATATGCAGGATACAACGATAATGCCGCCGATGATATAGAACATCCATGTAATTATCTGCGGGAAAAAGGCTATAAGACCTCCGCTTATTATCAGAAGAATGCATTTTGTGATATATCCTGAATTGTCTATTTTCATTGTATTCCTCCTATACGAGTGCATTGATGAGCTTCAGCCATAGTCTGCGGAAGAAGCCTGATCTTGCGTAAATACTTCCTGAAAGCTGATCCACCAGCTTTTTGCAGCTCTCTATCTCTTCCTGAGATGGCTGAACGCCGCTGAAGCCGGAGCGGAGAGCGATCTCCATAAATTTCTCAAAGCTGCCCTTTTCAATGAACGATCCGCCGATATGCTTTTCGACATTTTCAGCGAATCCGGTATAATTGCTGCTGTCATTTTTCAGTTGGAGCGTGTCGAGCAGTTTTTCTGCGTACAGATACATATGTCCGATACGATTTGAGCCTGCTCCTCTGGTGAATTGGTCACGGCGTTTATTGGTTATGAATTTTCTTCTGAGAAGAATGAATCCGACTGCCGCAGCGGCTATCACAAATGTTACAATAACAGTTTTTAGCCATACTGGCATTTTAAATCCGCTGTGCTTATGGGTGCTGCTTGCAGCGCCGGGGGTACCTGTTCCGGAGTTTACAGCACTGTTGCCGCCATTAGGTGCAGCAGTAGTAGTAGTAATGGCTGAACGAGCAGTTGTAAGCGCCTGTGGGCTTGTAGTTGTAACGACGGATGGATCCGGCTCTGTAGGTCTTGGCGGATCAGGGCCTGGCTCAGGCGGTGCAGGAGCATTGCCGACCGGGCGGCTGGTATACCCGTCAGTAAACTCAAAAGGCACCCAGCCATAACCGTCAAGGTATATCTCAGCCCATGCGTGGCTTCTGTTGTCCTGAACATCGATAGTATAAGAGCCGTCAGGGTTCATATTTTCAACGCTGAAATCATCTGCCACAACGATGTATCCTGTTGCATATCTTGCAGGTATTCCAGCCATTCTTGCAAGCATTACACCGGAAGTAGCATAGTGTATACAATATCCTTTTTTATTTTCAATGAGGAAGTAGTTGATAAAATCTCTGTTTGAGGGAGTTTTACCGGGGGACAGCGTATATTTGCAGTCGTCTGCCATACGCTTGCGGATCGCATCGAGTACGGCCACCTTATCCTCAGCAGTTTTAGCCTGAGCAGCCTTATCGAGGATATCCGAATATGCTGCACGGACTTCATCCATGTTTTTATTGTCCGGGACCTGTAGATAATTATCGTAGACAAATTTATTGTATCTGTCTTCAAGGAGCTCGGCTGCAAGATACTGTCCGTTCATGTACATTGAATCCTGATCCACCGGGATCTCGAGATCAACAGGGAAGTAGTCATCGTAGGTATACAGAGAATACTTCCTGCACATATCAGTGATTGCGGTCAACCAGTTATGATCTGAGACAGCTGACGAGCTGAATACTGTTCTTGCAGGCGGTGTGAGATTTGCAGCAACGTAGTCGATATTTATAGGCACGAATTTGTAATTGAACTCTCTTTCCTTGTCATCGAGAGAAGAAACGAGTTTGTCTCTGTTATATGAAAGGCCGCCGAAATTATCGGTTCCATAGGGGCAGAATTTCCTGCTCTTTTTTACTTTTGAATCGATAAGTAAAGACAGCTCATTTACCTGTGGATCGATCAATCTGCTGAAGAGACTTGGAAAATCCTGAGGGAAGATACCGTTATTACTGAAATCATCGAACACCTCAGAATCATACTCGTCACTGTCAAGCTGCGACCACTCATTATCGTCGTAGATGCTGTTTACGTCGTCTTTGAGATAGATCGCACAGTTATGCTTTTTGTCCACTGTTACCACAAGATCTGTAGTATTATCATAAGTGATATGATCTTTATTGCCGAGCTTGTTATTCTCATAATCGATAGTAAAACCGAAAGCACTTGTTATCCTGGAGAGACTGGCAGCAAGATCTTCAAGAGTGAACTCATTGAACGCCTCACTGATATCACGGCGTTTCTTGTTGATCTCATCGCTTCGCTGATAGTCAAAAGCATTGAGTATGGTCACTGCTAAAATTGCAACAGCCAGAATAACAGCCATGATATACATACCGCATTTTTCGGTGACTTTAAGCTTCATCTGTCTTTTGGGGAAGAAAAGATTATCCTTCCGGACGAATCCGCTGGTGCCGCCGGAGTATTCACCGATGTCGATAGTAGACATACTGAGGAGAGCCAGCCAGTAAGCGATGACCATGATACCCCAGAATATGGGTATCTCTATGCCGTTGTACAGTCCGATCTCAATAACCGGGAAGGTTACCAGCAGCGGCAGAATGGGGTTAGGTCTGTATATGGTAAAGAAGTAGATAACGATAGCCATGAGCCATATTGCGAAGATGAACAGTACCGTTACGGATTCTTCTTCCATAGAAGGCTTGACATATTTATAGTAGTTTATCTCCGTATTGAAGGAGTCCTTGTAGATGACATTATAGACGAATTTGAAGCCGTCCGTTATCTTGTCGATCATTTTATACGCAGCAAAAGCGAAAACTCCGATGGAGTAAAGAATGATCCACAACGCCTTTCTGGCGATAAGTATCAGGGTTATATAAAAAGCTGAGAACAGTACTGCGGCAATTGCGACTTTACCTGCATCATATTCAAACTCAAACATTCCGAGAAATGACATTATAACCGAAGTAAAGCCTATGACCGCTATGAGGACTGACTCAAGCTTCCTGAAATTCGGACGTTTCTTTTTTACGGACATCACAATGCTGTCGCATATGGTGATACCGTTTGCATTCTGGATAGCCTTTTTCTTCATTAAAGTTCAATATCCTTTATAGATGATGTGATCCTGCCGATAACGACAGGGATAATATTGAGGTTTGAGAAGCTGTCTGTAAGCTCGGCAGCTTCATTGACAGAGCGAACAACGAGGACTGCGTTCTTTATATCGGCATCGATATTCTCGTCGATAAACGGGAGCACAGCTCCGTCGGGCACAGATGAAAGAAAGATAAACGATGCAAGTGAGAGCGAATTATCGTACAGATAATCCTCTGGTCCCTTACAGTATAGGTTGTCACTGAAGGAATCGATTATCTCTTTGACAAGTTCTGCAAGTTCATCTGGAGCGTTTATTGTCTTTTCTATGAAATTCTTATATTTGCTGCTGTAGTAGATAACGTTATGCATCCTCTCGTTTTCAAGCATGAACTGTGAAAGAGAGATAAGAGTTTCGATCAGTGTGTCAAATACCGGCAGGGTATACTCTGAATCCTCATAACATTTGAGGTTCAGGAATATAGTAGAAGGTACATCTATCGGGAGGCTGTAATCCTTGACGATAAAATCGTCTTTTTTTGAACTCAGCTTCCAGTGGATGCGGTTAAGCTTGTCTCCGGGGATATATTCACGCAGATCAAATACCTCTGAAGGATCATCGCCGGGCTTATTTTCGGAGAACATTGAGCTCTCCTCATTGACACGGTCAGTATAATTAACGGTACCGTTTATTTCGTGACCTTCAGGCATAACAGATATCTGAGCTGATATGCCTTTGCCTATCCTGAACCTGAATATGCGAAGGGGATCGAAAATATTTATATAGACTGTCCTGATGTTGATAATGCCGCAGAATCTGGAGTTGAGCTGGAAGGTGACACGCTGGGAATTTCTTGCCTGGATAGGAACGAACAGATCGAATGAAGTGATCTGGTTGCTGAACAGGTTGTAGTATTCGATCCTGACCTCAGCTTTGCCGATAGGAAGTATGCTGCGGTTGTTGATGCAGAGCTGGACCGGGAACGGCTCATTCTTTGCAACGGTGTCATTCTTAAGTGCGAATTCAGCAGAAATGAGTTTTTTTGTGATGAATACCGAAAAGAACATGATTACCGGTATTGCTATCATAACTATAAGCAGAACAAGGGCAAAATCCCATATGTAAAGGACATAGAAAGCTGCGCAGATAATTATCAGAACAATGAACAGTAGCTTTGTCAGGAACATATCAGTTACCTGCGGCGCTTATTCCCGGTACGGGAACAGATTTTATAACTTCATTTATAACATCAGATGCAGTGATATCAGAGAGCTTTGCTTTAGAGTTGAGCATGATCCTGTGTTCAAAAACATCGTGACATATGTAAGAGATGTCGTCAGGGATCACGTAATCTCTGCCCATTGCAACAGCGATACCCTTAGCGATCTGCATAAGAGCGAGGGTTCCTCGTGGGCTGACACCGAGCTTCACCATCGGGTGATTTCTTGTTGCAGCTGAAAGTGAAACGATATATTCATATATTCTGTCATCAACATAGATGTTGGATATATATTCCTGAAGAGCAGTTATAGTAGAAGCGTCAGCGACCGATATAACGGTGTCAAGAGGATTGGAGTTGAACTTGGATTTGAGGATGTTCACCTCTCCGCCAAAATCCGGATAGCCCATGCTGAGCTTTATCATAAATCTGTCCAGCTGTGAATCCGGAAGATTATGGGTACCGGCAGAGCCGATGGGGTTCTGTGTAGCGATAACGGTATATGGTTCGGGCAGCTTGTATGTGCGGCCATCAACTGTAATGCTTTTTTCCTCCATAAGTTCAAGAAGAGCAGATTGAGTCTTGCTTGAAGTACGATTGATCTCATCAGCGAGGAAGAGGTTGCAGAATGCGACACCGGGACGGAATTCAAATTTGCCGGCAGCCTTATTGTAGACATTGAAGCCGGTTACATCTGAAGGGAGTACATCGGGGGTGAACTGCATACGGTTATGTTCAAGTGAAAGCGCCTTGGAGAAGGCAAGGGCGAGAGTAGTCTTACCAACACCCGGTATGTCTTCGATAAGGACGTGGCCTTTGCAAAGGATAGCGAGAAGAACCTTGATTATTATCGGATCTTTGCCGATGACCGCTTTTTTGACCTCGGTCAGGATAGAATTGATCTGGGCAGAATAATTATTGTTCATTGTAAATCTCCTGTGAAAAAATTGTACCTTAATATTATATCACTTTTAAGCTGGTTTTTCAAGACCAAAGATGAAAAAAATATGCAAAATATAAAGAGGTTTGAAGCTTTGGAAAGAATATATCCTTACTAACGAACTTATATTGAAGATATACTGCAATAAAGCGGTTTTTCAGCTCATTGAATAAACTTATTAATTTTCGCGAAAAATATCCTTGGATGAGAAGAATTTTATTAAAGAATATCATAAAATGAAATATGGAAAAAAACCTGTATATGTGCAAAAATACAAATGTATAATATTGCTATTGACATTATAATGAATTTATGATAAATTAAAATCAATTTAAAAACAATAGATTATTTGCATAGAAAGATAAAAACCACAACATTCATTACTTTATTTTATTCAGGAGGGAACACGATCATGGGATTATTTAAGAATCTATTAAGCAAAAAATCAGAGAATAAGAATGGAAGCGAGATCTCTGTATCTACAGGAAACGCAAAACTTGCTAACTGGGGGATAAGACATCTTGGAAATCTTTATCCGTCAGAGATAATTGAGCTCGGATGCGGAGCAGGAAGAAATGTTCCTGAACTCTTAAAGACATATCCTTCATCAAGAGTTACAGCTGTAGATCAGTCAGAGATATCTGTTGAAAAAGCTAAAGAGTATAATAAACGTGCCATTGAGTCCGGACGCTATACTGCAAGATGGGGAGATGTGTCAAAACTTGATGAGGGCAGTGAGCAGTATGATCTTGCAACTGCATTTGAGACTATCAGTTTATGGCCAACACTCAAGAGCTGTTTCGCAGAAGTAGCAAGGGTACTCAAAAAAGGCGGAACATTTATGATCGTCAATGAGTCTGACGGGATCGAGCAGCCAGGAACCAAGCTTGAAAAGCTTATAGACGGTGTTAAGCAGCATACTGCTGAAGAAATAGAGACAGCGCTGATGTCAGCCGGCTTCTCAAGTGTCAGAACAGCACATCACGATTCAAAACCGTGGATAACTGTTATTGCAAAAAAATGATCGGTTTATACGATCTGTAAAAGCTCTAAAATATGTCATTGTATAAAGCCCAAAGGTCAGGTGAACCTATTCTGCCGGATCCTTCGGGCTTTTTTTGAGTTTGAAGCGGATAAATGCGGGAGTCTGTTTATCAAATACCGGTATTCCTTCGATGTGATCGAGGGAATATTTTTAATTGATATGACATTTCTATAGAAAATTCAAAAATTACTTGATTTCACTTGACTTTTGTATGGATTTGTGCTAAAATAAAATTTGAAATTAGAAAAATTTGTCAAATTAATACTAACTGTATTATTTTATTGTGCAAACAGTAATCAAATAAATGATTTTTAGCAAAGGAGTTGATCGTATGCCCAATTATGAGGAGCTGTATTATATAGCCCGCAGCAATTATTATCAGGCGGTGGATAACCTGAATTCTATACGCTCACGCAGGAGCGAGCTTGTGACGAGAAAAAATCAGCTTTCCAGTGAACTGTCGGACAAAGAAGCTGATCTCAGGCTTGCAAACGATAAGAGGGAGCTTGTTGAGAATGCACTTACAAAAGCAAGAAGCGTTTCTACAGGTGAATTTGCCACGATGAAGACAAATCTTGAAGATGCGAGCGATGAATACAAGGCTTTGATATCCGCAGATACGGGTGTAGCGGATATTTGGTCCATATATTCGGATGATATAACATCGACTCAGAATGACCTGAGCTGTATCATTGGTGACCTTGAAGCTAAAATGAATATCGTCAACGAACAGGTTGAATATGCAGAAAGCGAGGTCAACAGAGTGTCAAATGAACTTACAGCGGTGGAGAACGATCTGGCCAATGTAGGTGATGAGGGCTATGCTCAGAGTCAGGTGAATTCATATTATGGTGAAATGAAGGAATATGAACAGAGATGGCAGAATGGTGAATAAGGAGAGGTGAGTTAAAAATTGGCTACTATATCAATACCTTTGTATCCTGGAGTGACCGCCGGGATAGATAGTTTTGAAGTCGGCACAGCTTTTGCAGGCGCCATGACAGCTGTAAGCGAGCTTATTGATGCGCTTGATTCACTGAAGGACAAGATCCTCAGCGCTGAAGCGGCAGTAGATCTTGATGAATCATGGAGCGACGCTGATAATTCAGAACAGAGGGAAGAGATAAAAGAGAGCTCATTGTCATTGGCATATGATAAGCTTGATGATCTTCTTGCTGAGGTAGGAAGAATAGACAGCGCTGTTGCAGAACTTATCAGCGAGCGTAAAGATGATTTTTATGATGAGTATGATTATCTCAAACCTGACTGCGAGAAGTCAGACTGGGAATTGTTCTGGGATGATGTCGACGGTTTCTTTGATTATTTAGGCGACTGGCTCGCTGAGAACTGGGCATCACTTGTATGTGTCATCGTAACGATCGTTGTTGCAGCTGTTGTAATATGTATATGTATCGTTACATTCGGTGCTGGCGCTGTGGCACTGGCGGCACTTATCGGCATGGCTGTGGGGCTTGCCGGTCAGCTCATAAGTGATGTTATCACATGGGCTGTTACCGGCGAATGGCAGGGAACATGGCAGGGCTACCTTGGTGCAGCTCTCGGCGGAGCTCTTGGCGGTGTTCTTACACTTGCAGGCTTCCCTAATCTTGCGATAGGTGTTGAAGCAGGAGTATCAACATTCTTTACCGGACATTTAAGCAACATAACCGGCGGAGAACATCAGACATTCGGTCGTATTCTTTTTGATACGGGACTCAGTGTTGGATTTGCATATGCATTCAGCTTCCTTGACGGAAAGTTTGAATTTACTAAAAAACTCGGCGATTTCCTGGGCGGAAAATTCAATGCGCTGACACGCCTTACCGGTACTCATAGCTATTCAGCAGATTATTCGAGAGTTCTTACAAGGCTTCGTAACGGAACAGCAAGAAACTTTACGTCGAAAACTGTTCGCAACGGATTATTCGGTAATATGTTCGACGGAATTATTCAGACTGGTGTACAGGGAATTGGCAGCGGTATAGATTACTGGGTTGACAAGGGATCAAAGTATTTCTTCCATTTTGATATCTGGGATAACTCGTTTACTGATGCTGTCGGTCTGTCTGATTAATTTTGAAATGAGGAATATACATTGGGCAATAAAGATAACATTACAGTAAAGATCTCACCGGTATTGACTTTCCTTGTATGGATAGTTGATTCCCTTGCAATAATCATATCAATAGTAGCCACGATCGCCTCAGGAAAATTCCAGCTTGGGTTATACATATTCTTTCTGATAGTTATATTATTCACATCACTGATCGTTTTGTGGGTGAAGCGTTTCAGAGTCACTGCTAACGGAAGCGAAATGACTCTTCGCAAGACATTTGGCAGAGAAAAGAGCTTTCATATCTCTGATATAGACAATATAGTGTGGAGACGTACCAAGACGGCAGCTATGTTGAATGAAAATGTAAGTATAAAAGCGGGCAGAATCAAGTTTTCTATAGAATCATCCATGATAGGGTTCGATAAAATGGCCGCTTTTCTCGGCGAAAACATTCCAGCCTCAAAAATAAGATACATTGATAAATGTTTTGGAACGGGAAGAATATGAAAAATGATTCTGTTACGAAGGAGTGATAACGATTGTCATTTAACGAAAATATAGCAAATTCCAATCTTGCGACTGCAAGCAAAAATTACGAGCTTGCACTTGATTACGCCAAAAAAGCTATCAAAGAACAGCCTGATTCGCCTGATGGATATGTGAGTGCTGGAAGAGCGTGTATGTCAAAGAATACGCTTTCGGACGCAGTTACATATTTTACAAAGGCCACAGAAAAAGATCCTAAGATCGGTGACAACTTTTTCCTTTTGGGCTATGCACAGGCGATGAAAGGAGATACTACAGATTCTCTCAGAAGCTTTACAAGGGCTATCGAAAGAAACTGCAAGCCTGACATCAGAGGCCAGATATATAAGATAATGGGCATGATCAATATCGAGAGAAGAGATCATGCAAATGCGCTTATCAACTTTAAGCAGGCAGAGGAACAGTCTGGCATTGATTATGAAGTGCTTCAGCACAAAGCAGTCTGCTACGCCTTTCTTAAGGAGTATAAGAATGCGTTGTTTAGTATCAATCAGATGAAACTGGTCCAGCCGCATAACTATAAGGCGTACAGCCTTGCCTTCCACCTTTTTATGGAGCTTGGCATATACGATGAGGCAAAAGCAGAGCTTGAGAGGGCAAAAAAATATGCAAAGCCTGAATTTGCGTATTATTTCGATCGTGTCCTCTTTACTTCAAGAAGTACTGATCCTTCAGAAACGGATGATGAGGTCAGGGCAAGATGCAGGGATTCTGTTAAGGCTATAAATAATGCCCTTCTTAAAGGAGAGCCTGACGGAATAAATGCGGCTGACCTTTATCTGAGAGCGGCTCAGATGTACGTAACTCTTGAGCAGTATAATGACGCATTAAGAGTTCTTGATGCGTTGGCGGATGTTGTTTCATCTTTCAATAACGGCTTCTCCGTTCTTCCCTCTGATGCAGCTGAGGATATATCATCAGACTCCGGAGAGATACTTTCTCCTGAAGAACAGGAAGCTATATTGCAGGAAAAATGGGACAACGGAGAATTTGACGATCTCCGTGATGAGATCACTGCTGCTCTTGATGAAAACGGCAGTGATGATCCGGAAGAGCTGGCAGCTGCCATACATGACAGCCTCAGCCCGCTGGGAAGTGTTCCTGCAATGGAAAAGACAGGCTCCGCATACAAGCTGAGCGGCGATTTCAAGATGAATCAGGTTCAGAAAGATCTTCGCAACAGCCTTTATTTAGGCATATATGAGGTGAATGGGGAATATGAGAATATGCTCATCAAGGCCAAGGAGCTTCAGTCCTCATCTATCGTGCCAAACCAGTATGCCGGCATTTATTATGAACTGAAGGCCGGAAAATATCTCAATAAAGAGAACTGGGAGAAGAAATATCAGGAGCGTATCAGCTTCTGGACAAAGAGGATGCTGGAAGATCCGAAGGATGCTGTATCAGCAAGCTATCGCATACGTTCATATATAGATATCGGCGATTTTGAAAGAGCAGAACAGTTATGCAGTTGTCTTCCTGCTGATGCAAAGAAGCCGTTAGCGGAGGAGATAAGTAAGGCTAAAGAACAAGGAGGTGTCTGAGAATGGGTATCGAGATCAATGAAGAAGCTTTGAAACAGGCTGCTGATGATATGGCGGCTTTGCGTGATCGCAACGATCAGCTAAAGACCAAGCTCGAGAATATGTACAGCGATCTTCTGACCGCACTTAATACCCCGGCAGGTGATACACTGAGGCTATGCGGTCTTGATGTTGTTATCGGGCCTATCGAAGACATGGGATTGGTCATAGATCACGTATCCACAACTCTGAACAAGATTATTGGTCAGGGCGGTGAACCTACAGGTACTTATTATGATAAGCTTTTTGATGATTACGAAGAGCTTGATCATATTTTAAGGAATAAAACAACTCAATAAGGAGGAATAAGTAATGTCAATGGGTACAACAAGCAGAGTAGTCCTCAGCGATGAAATGCAGAAAGCAAAGGGTGAATGCCAGTCATTCCGTTCACAGGTCAAGAGCTTGGCTCAGGAGCTTGATTCTATTATCAATACTCTTCTCAGCACAGGCTTCCAGGGTGAAGCAGCAGACGGATTAAAGCAGTTCTATGATAACAACATTGCTGCTTTTCTTGCAGACGGCGGTACTTTCGATCAGTTCCTTTCAATGTTTGATAAGGACGGCGATGGTCTCTTTGATAGTATCGAAAAAGCATTAACTATCGGCGATGGTGTAGATCCTGCACTTGGCGATAACAACAAGAACATCGGCCAGTCAACTGGTTCTGGTTCATAATGATATTTGAAAGGAGAGGTTTACCATGGCAATGTTAGTAGATAACAATAAGCTTGCAACAGCAAAGGCAGATATCGAGAGAATATCCACAAGCTTTGCTACAGCTGGTTCATCATTCATCACTTCACTCACATCTGCTCTCAGCACATTTGAGGGTGAGACAAAGGACGCTCTTATTACATACAAGATCGGTACATCCGGAAGCGAGACAGAGGGTACACTTGCTTACTTTGTTGAGAAGCAGATCCCTGATCTCATCAACGGCCTTGCTCAGCTTCTTGAAGGAAACAGAAGCACAGTCGAGGACAGTGACCGTCAGCTTGCTGAAGCTATTTCCGGTTAAAAAGTAATATGTTAGTTGGAAACGGCACAGCCATGCCTTTGGGGAGTTCCCTCTGTGCAGCAGGACTGTGCCGTTCCGTTTAATGGAGGGATTTCAATGCAAGAAAGATACGAAATACGTTATGATGCACATATCAGAGCTCACCAAAGGCATCTGCTTATCTCTCTGTTGGAATCCGCAAAATCGGAAAAGATAAGAGCTGTAAAAGAAAGTATAGCGATTCCGACAAAAAGATATAAAGTTCCAAGAAAGCTGCCGTCTGAAGTCGTAATACCAGATCAGACGGAAGAAGATAAGACCGCATTTGCTGCAAAGTTTGCAGGAATAAAGGTGGGCGCACAGCTTCCTGACAGTGTTGAGCTGCCGGAAAAGACAGAAGAGGACAAGAACGCATTTGCCGCAAAGTTTGCAGGAATAAAAGTCGGCGCACAGCTTCCTGACAGCGTTGAGCTGCCGGATAAGACAGAAGAGGACAAGAACGCATTTGCCGCAAAGTTTGCAGGAATAAAAGTCGGCGCACAGCTTCCTGACAGCGTTGAGCTGCCGGAGAAGACAGAAGAAGACAAGACCGCATTTGCCGCAAAGTTTGCAGGAATAAAAGTCGGTGCACAGCTTCCTGACAGTGTAGAGCTGCCAGAGAAGACAGATGAAGATAAGAACGAATTTGCTGCTAAGTTTGCAGGAATAAAGGTGGGCGCACAGCTTCCTGACAGCGTTGAGCTGCCGGAGAAGACAGAAGAGGACAAGAACGCATTTGCCGCAAAGTTTGCAGGAATAAAAGTCGGCGCACAGCTTCCTGACAGCGTTGAGCTGCCGGATAAGACAGAAGAGGACAAGAACGCATTTGCCGCAAAGTTTGCAGGAATAAAAGTCGGCGCACAGCTTCCTGACAGTGTTGAGCTGCCGGAGAAGACAGAAGAAGACAAGACCGCATTTGCTGCTAAGTTTGCAGGCATAAAGGTGGGCGCACAGCTTCCTGACAGTGTTGAACTGCCGGAGAAGACAGAAGAAGACAAGACCGCATTTGCTGCTAAGTTTGCAGGAATAAAAGTCGGCGCACAGCTTCCTGACAGTGTTGAGCTGCCGGATAAGACAGAAGAAGACAAGACCGCATTTGCTGCTAAGTTTGCAGGAATAAAAGTCGGCGCAAAGCTTCCTGACAGCGTTGAGCTGCCTAAGAATAAGAAGCTTCCTGTCAATAATATAGGTATTTCTGTAAAGGATATCAAGCTACCAAAAAATATTAAAAAAATCGATGCTCAGGTCAAGGTCGGTACAGGTATCAAGCCTTCCGCACCAACTGTAAGCATATCCAAAGGCATAGATCTGACCAGAATAAAGCCGGTTATCAATATAAAGCCAACAGCTATGCCTGTTGTAGATAAGATAACGATATCTGATTTGACAGATGTTATTAATAGCGACAGATCCCAGATAGGAAGGAATGGAACTCAATGAAAAATAATGAGTTGCTTCTGACAGTTAAATTTGAAAAAGATGGTGAAGAACTTTCACTTTTATTGAATAAAGATATAAAGCTCAAGGCGCTGCTCGAAGCGATATATTATGGATTGAAGCTCAACGACCGCAGACATTTTGAGCTGTTCAGAGAGTACACCATTAGTCATTCAAAGCTTGTGGTGTATTATCGTGCAAGAAAGGAACTGGAGCTCATAAGCGTTCCGAAGTGCATGGATAAAATGCTTTATGAGCTTGGTATTGTAACGACAAGCTGTATCGTTATCCCAGCAGGGGATGTGGTAAGGCTGACGGCACTTTTTCCTCATTATGATTATCCTTCTCTCTGTGATCAGGGTAAACTGGAATACAATATAAGCACAAGAAGAATTGCCGTAACAGAGCCTTCTGTCATAGATGTTCTCCCGGCAGGAGAGCTTCCGACAATACCACGCAGAAAGTATGCGGATGTAATTATCCCTACTGCAATATCCATGGCTGCTCTTTGCGGAAGCCGAGCTCTGCTTGCGCTTTTCAGGGATAATGCCAGCGGTTTTAATATGATTGCCATGATGATGACAACATCCATAGCGACAATGGTCACTCAGAGCTATAATTTTGTAAAACAGGGCAAGGACGGAGAGATCTCCCTTGAGGAATGGAAGGCGAATTACGAGAAGTACCTTACAAGGATATGGGAGACTATACTTGAATGGCAGCGCAGTGATATCAATTATCTCTCAACAACTTACCCGTGCATAAATGAATTGTTCACCAAAACCTCGAATCTTGACAGAGCTATCTTTGCTCGTTCACAGAACGATCTTGACTTCTTCAAGATCACCCTCGGAACCTCAAAGCAGGTAGATCCGATGTTTGAGATCAAGAATGAAAAGAAGGAAGAGGTATTTTCAGATATCGGCTTTAAGATACATAAGGATAACAGGGATAAGCGCATTGAAGTAGTTATCCCGCCGGAAAAGATGACAAAGAAGATGAGGAAAAAGATCAAGGCTCCTCAGGAGACTGATGGCCTCCTCAGCGATCTTCCATACTATCTTGCCAATAAGGAGTTCCGGTATCTTCAGGCTGAGGGAACTGACAATTATCCTCCGCTGGTGCTTGATCTGCGCAATTGCGGCGCATTGGGCATAATCGAGCCTGTTACCAATTATTCGGCGAATTTTGTTGAGCATATAGTATTCGAGCTTGCATATTATCATACTCCTGAGGATCTGCAATTTGTGTTCTTCTTCAACCGAGAGGATGACAGAAAAAAGCAGGCCGAAATTATAAGCAGCTATAAGAACCTTCCTCACACGAATGAATTGTTCGAGGACGCCTCACAGTTTGTATTTGACAAGGCCAGTGCAGCTATCGTTTTCGGAAAGCTCCAGGCTATAATGGGTGAAAGAACTATGGATAAGGGCGATGATGAAGATGAGGATAAGGAGGAAGAGCAGTACACCCAGATCGTTTGCGTTATATTTGATGATTACGATATAAAAGAAACCGGTTTCTCAAAATATCTTCCCAAGCCTCCGAAGGAAGGGGAGGACTATGAGAACAAGAACGGTCTCACGTTCATATTTGCCTGCCGCAATCTTGCACAGCTTCCGAGATATTGCGGCAACATAATAGAGTATACAGGAACCACCAGCGATGATGCAAAGGTTAGCAGCCGTTACAATGTGCTTTCCCGTGAAGTGCTCAACAGTCTCAGTCGCAACGGTCGTTCTGCCGGCGGTAATGATACCACCAGCGACATCGAAAATCTGATCGATTACAGAAAGTTTGATAATCCGTATATATTCTATGATCCGCAGCAGAAGAGCGACCTGGATATCAGAAGAGCCTATGACAGAGCTTTCCGTCAGCTAAGTGCTATTTATTACCGAAGGATAGCTGAAAACGGAAATGTTCCGTCAATGGTGACACTGTTTGATCTCTATGGATATTCTTCGGAAATGGTCAGCAATAACGAGATCCTGCCCAAGCTCCTTGAAAACTGGAAGAAGAATGATGTTACCCGTGATCTTTGCGTTCCTATGGGAAAAAATGAGCACGGCATAGTAACTCTGGATCTCTATGAGAAGGCGGATGGTCCGCATATGCTGGTTGCGGGTACCACTGGTTCCGGTAAGTCGGAGACGATCATTACATATCTTATCGGGCTTTGCATGAAGTTTTCGCCTACGTATCTCAATCTTATGCTTGTTGACATGAAGGGCGGCGGCTTCTCCAATCGTCTACAGACACTGCCGCATTGTGTGGGTGTTGTAGATGATACTGCCGGTGAAAGTGAGGGTATCTCCGCTGTATATATGCTTAAGCGCTTCCTTGAAGTGCTTAATGCCGAAATAAAGCGCAGGAAGATACTGCTCAATGATTTCGGTGTAGATAATGTTGATGCATATATCCGTGCAGAGCGGACTATAACAAAGATACTTAACGGCGACACCAATCATGATCTTTACAACTCTCTGAATCCCAAGCAGCGTGAGAAGCTTGAGGAGCTTAAAAGGGGCGGACGTCCTACTACATTGTCACATCTTGTACTTGTTGTTGATGAGTTTACAGAGCTCAAGCGCTTCAGCAGTGAGAGCGATGATATCGATTTTATTGCCGAGATAACTACCATAGCCAGAGTTGGCCGTACTCTGGGATTCCATATCATACTTGTTTCCCAGAATATTGAAGGTGCGATCACGGAGGATATACGTATCAATTCCAAGTCAAGACTTTGTCTGAAAGTTGCAACGAGAGCAGCCTCAAAGGAAATGCTTGACGGAAGAATAGATGCAGCCTCCCCCACAATGCCCGGTAACGGAAGAGCATACCTTCTTGTCGGAACCGGAAGCAAGTTCATGTATTTCCAGTCGGCCTACACCGGTGCAAACAAGGATCAGAATATAGAGCCTATCGTAAAGGCAACACAGGTCATGCCTTGCGGAAGGCATAATACAAGCTTTTATATTTCCAATAAGCATAACGAAAGGATCAGACGTTCATCAAGGAATGTCAGCGAGCACGACACACAGCTCAGCTATATCGTACAGACGATCGGTAAGATCAAAGCGGAGAATGATGAAAAGAAGCATTATATAGTTCCCCGTGAGATATTCCGGCGCCCGCTCAGCAGCCTGATACACGATCCTACGGAGTGGAGGTGAGCTTTTTGGCGAGAGATAAGATAAAATGCGTTCTTGGAAGACAGGATATCCCTGTTATTCAGGATCAGCCGCAGTTCATTGTTGACCTGCTGGATACGAACATCCTACTCTTCGGAAGCTCTATGAGCGGAAAGACAAACCTTATCCGTCTTCTTGTAACAGTGCTGCACAAGCAGTACAGAGTAGGCGATGAGCAGATATTCATACTTGATTTCGGCGGAGCGCTTGCTGATCTTGAGCATCTTCCGCTGGTATCAGCATACTTTGACAATTCAAATGAAGAATATGTAAAGCGTGTTTTCAAGCTTATGGAAGATCAGCTCAAGGAAAACATAAAGAAGCTTGGCGGAAAGAATTTTCGTGGAGTTGAGTCCGGTCAGCCGGTGCATACGACTCTCTTTATTGACAATGTCAATGCATTTCTTGATGAGCCGAGGTACACAGCATATCAGGAGAAGCTCGCTAAGGTATGCAGAGACGGCCTTTCAAAGGGTATCACAGTTGTGATGACAGCGAGCTCTACAAAAGGACTCGGAACACTGATGAGCAGCTTCAAGCAAAAGATAGCCCTGGAGATGCCTCCGGAAAGTTATACGGAGATCTTCAATCAGAAGGTCATACCGGTTGGAAACAATCCCGGTCATGGATTTGCAAATGTTACTATCATTCCTGATGATATAACAGGAACATTTCCGCTTCAGGTACCATATGAGCTTCAGCTCAATATAGCTGACAATATTTCCTCACCTGAATTCAGCAGCAATATCGAGCGCTATTTCGGCAGCAGCAGTGTATTGAAGTACAAACGCTTTCCTGATGTTCTTACCGAAGAGGCCTGCAAGAGCTTTGCCGGTGACGACATTGAAGTTCCAACGGATGATCTTTCGGTAAATATAGGCCTGGACTATACTGAATGCCGTCCTGTGATAATGGATTTTTACTCATCGAAGGTTGCTGCTGTATATGGCAAAAAAGGTTTTGGCAAGACGAATCTCCTCAGGAGACTGCTCAAGGATTTCATAGCTGATCCGAAATACAATTTTGTATTCTTCGATGACGGAAGGAGCCAGCTACAGGAATTTGCTGATCGAATAGATGATGACGGCCGCAAAATGTACATCAGGGACAACACGGAAATGCTTCTTCCATTCAAGGAAAAGGGCGCCATAACAGAGGTAAAGAGCAAGGTAACGCCTATGCAGCTCTTCATTAAGCTGATACATGAGTATTACATGGATCTTTCTCAGGCAAGACGACTGAGCAACCTTGTGCTGAATGAGGTGTTTGGTACAGGAATCGCTCTGCCGTCAATGGCATCTGAAAGAAATATAAAGAATACAGTATTTGTTCTTCAGAGTAAGTTCCTGTATATCAATTCCCTTGCATCGAAAGATTTTATGGAGATAATCCTGCCGTCGCTTGCTGCCCGGGCAGATGATATGAACTGGATAATTATTTTCTCGGACGTTAAGACCATAAGTGACAGCGAGACGAGAGATAATTTCCATTCAGCTATCGGAACAGCATTCCTGCTTGACAATATTGCAGAATTTGTCGGCGAAAGAGGAAGAAAATCAATTTTCGGAGCAATGGATGTGAAGACTCTCAAAGAGGAATATGCACAGTGCGAAGAGGGCGACGGATATTATTATTCGATAGAAAAAGATGATCTTAAGAAGTTAAAGTTCATAAAGGAAACGGAGGAGTAATTTATGGCAGATTTTATCAAAGCAGATATCGGAAAGCTTGAAAGCTTTGTAACTCAGAGTGAGGAGGCTATAACCGAGTTTGCAGCCATAAGAGAAGAGTTTGACCGCATAAACTTCACTCTGATGGCAAACTGGGAAGGAGCAGGTAAAACTGCTTTTCAGCAGGTAGCTTTACACATAACTGAAAATATAGAGAATATTTCCGACGTTCTCAACACTATCAATGACGAGGTCGTTAATGACCTTATAGAGCAGTACAAGCAGATAGACAACGATCTTGGCCAGTACAATATCACAGCCGGCGATCCTGAGGAGGGCGAATGATATTGAATGACGAAAGGGGGACAGGAGTATTCGGTTCTGTAGGCGATACGGTGCCGGATACTTCGGGGGAGTCCAAGAAGCTTCTTTTGAAACCTATCCCTGAGGATTCTCCGGAAACTATATATAATCTTATTTTCAGAGAAGCCGAAGAGGGGCATGATTAATGGCATATGTTATCAAGGGAACAGATTTTGACTACAGAATAGACACCGAGTACGGAATAAACCATGACGGTTTTATTGCTGAGGGAACAGAAAGTATCGTTTTCAAAGGAATAAAGTACGGAAACGACCTTGTATATTCCTGTGTATTGAAATTCAAACCCAGGAGCAGACTTCGTGATTTTATGAAGAGAGAATATAAGATACTTGAAGCGCTGCAGACCTGTCGGTCCGTAGTACGTGTTCTTGATGTCGTTGAGGATCTGGGTGATTTCAAGCTGCCCTATGGAGGAGGATTTATCAGCACAAAGAATTTTTTCTGTGTTGTTGAGGAGTTCATAGACGGAGAATCCCTTCAGGACTATTGTATCAATCAGTGGTTCAGGTATAATACTGTGTCAAGAAAATGGGAGCGCAATTCAACAGAGTATAATTATCGTGAGATAGTTAAGTATCAGAATCAGATGATACAGTTTATGATAAACCTCTGTGAAATAATGAAGTTTGTATCAAATGTCAACATTCATAATGCCAAGAACGATCCGAATAAGCCTGTGGTACTGCATTGTGACATCAAGCCTGAGAATATAATGGTGACAAAGCATGGCCGTGAGCTTGTTCTTATAGATTTCGGCCGTTCTCAGGAATTTATGGATGACAGGACTTATCAGCACTATAACGACCTGACAAATATGACGTTCATTGCCGACTACAGTGATCGTCAGTGGCAGGATGTAGGCAAGGATAATTTCTACGCTTACGGAACCGTAGGCTATGCCGCACCGGAGTGCTATGCAGAGCCTCTGGCAGGATTCTTTCCGTTTACTTCACAGAGCTCGGTGTTTGTAAACGGATGTGTATCCATAGAGAGCGATATCTTCGGATTTGGCACGACCTTCTATGAGTGTCTTTCCATTT
Organism: Clostridiales bacterium Firm_05; assembly: GCA_001604035.1. Lineage (GTDB taxonomy): Bacteria > Bacillota > Clostridia > Oscillospirales > Ruminococcaceae > Ruminococcus. The sequence continues at coordinate 17,913 of LVAK01000044.1, read as the reverse complement.
ATGAGATGTGCCGGAAGTATTTTGAAGCTTCTCCGGAGTCATCAGACCCGAGATTCTTCAACCGTGCCATCATGCATGAGTATGAGGAGGACGTCCGTAACGGAAACACCTTCACTTACTGCGACCGTGATTTCCGTAATATCGATAGGGCATATCACGAATCCCTTGAATCTATCATAAGAAAATGCACAGCTACACGACAGAAGCATTTTCAGGATCCGGACAGGGATATCGGTGATTTTTATCACAATTTTGCACAGCTTCAGGAAGATATCGAACACGCTCGTGATTCGATACCGTCACTTGACCGAAAATCAGATCCTCTTGTACGGCAGATGCTGGCAGTATCGGGATTCTGTGCAGCATTTGCATCCTGTTTTCTTGGTCTTTGGCTCATATTGATGCTCCTTGCTAATCCGCTTGCCAGGGATCGTTGGAACACAATGAAAAAGAATTATACCGACAATCAGAAAAAAACTGCGCTGGCAAGAGCAGCAAATGATATGATGAAGGTGCCCGGGAAGAAGGCAAAGCTGAAAAATTTTGATGATATTGTCGAATTTGTACACGGCGGTTCGCCAAATGATAACGTTATTGATATTGACGAAACAGAACTGCTTACTTCGCTGATGAAGGAGCATATCTCTGACAAGTCAAAGTGGGGCGGCTATATAGATACAATCATTCAGAATGGCAAGAGTGATAATATGGATGATATTGCAAAGAATATATATCTTCTTAATCTGCCTCGTGAAAACAAATCCAGCGGTTATGATCTTGCTAAGGCGCTGACTCAGGTCAATGAAGCCGCTGATACCGATACAGACAAGCTGAAATCAGCCTATGATGTATTGCTGGAAAACTGTGACGACAAGAGATACAGCACGATCTTGTCAAAGCTTGCAATGAAGCTTATGTCCGGTGAAAAGACTGATACGCTTGCAGATGCGGCAGGAACAGAACGTGAGACGATACAGGATACTCTTGTTCCGCTGACTAAACTCGGAGGTGATTGATATGGCTGTAACAACAAATTCCGAGGAGTTGAAATTCCGTGATGAAAAAGATGAAAGAAGAAAGACGCTGAGAAAGTTCCGGGAAGATTTTTTTGCTTCCTTCAGGATATGGATAAAGATCGGATGTATTTGTTCTGCAGCGGTCATACTTTTGTATATTTTTCTGAGATTTGTCCTGAAATGGGATCTGTTCTATGAGACCGACCTGAACTATCCGCTGATCTTTTTGGTCGTATGCATACTTCTTGTCATACTCATATTTGTGTGCTGGCTTGGAGCGTCATTCCTTTATAACACCCAGCACAGAAGAAACACAAAATACAGAGTTATCAATACAGTCAATACTGATGGATCCCGTGATAATAAGGCTTGATGTCTGAAACAGCAAGCTTCATATAAAATGTACTGATCACCGTATCGGTATCAACAGAAAGGAAAGTTTCTAATGAAGAAAAAGAGATCTCTTGCACTGCTCGGCGCACTGGCATTATCCGGCAGCAGTGTACCGATATCTGTTCCATATTCATATTCGTATGCGGCACAGCAGATCGTTGTTACTGTTGACAGCGATTTTATTGACAGCATAGTAGTTAACGCTAAGACCTATGACGGAGACACTGATGCGACAGTTGATCTGTCCGGAGTCATCCTTCATGGCGTCAGCACAACAGATCAGGTAAGACTGACTTGTAATGCTGAATTCGAGGATGCAGACGCCGGAGAGGGAAAGACAGTGATACTTTCAGACTTTGCTCTTACAGGACATAACTCTGACAAGTACGAGCTTCAGCTTCCCGGTGAAAGCGATGAATTCCAGACAACAGGCACTATAAATGCTGCGGAAATAGAGGTCGTTCCTAATGGATATTATTATAAGGGTGAGGAACTTCCTAAGGAGATACCATATTATCTGACGATAAACGGCCAGAAGCTAAACAGTGATCTTCTTCCTGAGATAAAGCTGTACATAAAGAAGGATGATGATGACAAGCTGTATTACGATATAGACAGCTCTTCTGTCACCGGTAATAACTATATTTTTACGATAAACAGCACAAGCGATCCCCATGAAGAAACTCCTACAGCACCTGTTATCACATCTGCTGTTGTAAGTCTTATACCAAATGATGAAGAGGATAAAGACGGTAAAATAGCTCAGTATGACTTTGGTATCGCATCCAACAGGAATGTATGTGTCAAAGTAACAGCTGAAAGTGTTCATAAGATTCCGGTAACTATTGGTCTTTCTGATTCTCAGAAGCAGCGTATATCTGTTCCTGACGGTACAAGAGTCAACGATAAGGGTGAGACGGTATACATATATACTGCCGAGTTTACAGAGGCGATCGCTGCCGGAAAGGCAGAGCGTATCCTTGAACTTAACTGTTCAGGTGATAACGGTCAGAAGGAAATAGTTCCTATTCCGATGAGCATTCCAGGCACCAATGATACCACTTCAAAGCTAATTCTTGACAGCAAAAAACCTGTTGTATCAGGTATGAACATAACCTATGACGATCAGGACAGATCGTTTACGGCAAAGGGCTACATAAAGGATAATGCATCAGGTATAAACAAAATAAAATACGAATGGGATACGCAGGGCGAAAAAGATTATGCATTTGAAAAAGACGGTATAGTATTATCAGTTTATTTTTCATCAAAAGTTATGTATAGGGATTCGCAGTCTGTACCGCAGGGCTTGCATACTCTTCATCTTGACATAACAGATAATGCGGGAAATCACTATACTGAAAGCGGAAAATACTGCAGCAGCGACCAGGGACCAGATTCGCAGGCACCTGATATAAATACTATCGTATTAAAGACTGATGATGGATCAGAAGTTGAAAATGCGCTTACATTCACTTCAAGGGCAAACTACTGCAACAAGCCTCTTACTATCACGATGAACATTGAAGATGTGTCAGAGAGTGAAAGGATCCGAGGCGTGCAAAAGGTATCACTGATCGATAAGAGCAACAACGATCATGTTATTTCCTCACTTAATGGAAATAAGAGTGGCGAGTACTCGTTTGATCTTGCTAATGGAGCTGTAGTTGGCTCGCTTTATGTAAGAGTGACCGACGGAAACAATCAGAAGGATGTATCTCTTTCAAGTCTCTTGAAAAACAGTTCCTGCAATAAAACACCGGTCACAAAGCCGGCAGAGGATGAAGAGCCGATCATAGATTGGAAGAATATCACTACTGACAAATGGATCATTGATACAGAATCCCCGGAAATAACCTACGATTACGGTGCAGAGAAGAACCGTGACGGCTCGCATTACTATAACAACAACGGCGGAGAGCTCAGGATATCCTTCAACGATGATGGCGGCCTTGCATCGGCTTGTGTCTCGAAGATATCATCCGGAGAGGGTGCGGCTCTTGGTGATGAGGTCGTACTGAAAAATGAAAAGTACAGTTCCGATAAGTACAGCACTTCTTACACAGTAGATACCTCCAAGCTTGATACAGGTATGTATATCTTTAAGAATACTGCCTCAGATAATGCAGGTAATCCGGAGACAGAAAGCTCTGCAATGATTTTTGTAGATCATGAAGTACCAAAGGGAGATTTCTCTGTTGTATCTCATGAGGTAACAGAAATTGACGGCCAGAACTGGATCATTGAAAAGGACGAGAACAATGCAGTAAAGCCTGTTGTTCTGAGGCTAAATTATAAGCTTGAAGGTTCTGACCTTTATAAGATCCATTTCAAGGTCAACGGCAAGGAATATACCGCCGATACTTATGAGACTGATGAAGAAGGAAATACTTATGCCGATATTAAAATAGATCCTTCCAAGGACAGATATGACGATTACAACGAATACTTTATAAGTGCCGATATAGAAGCGCTTTCCGGAAATACAGGTCACGCTTACTACACGCTGCACATGGATACAGAAGCGCCGGTGATCGACAGATTCACCATTGAGAAAAAGTTTTCGATAAGAGAAGCGATACTGAATGTACTTCCCTTCGGCTCGTTCTCAAATGATTCCGTAAGGCTTTCAGTTGATGTGCATGACGGTGAGCACGACAGCGGTGTAGATTATGTTACAATAACGCATGACGGCATTGAAACGCCTCTGAAGATGGTGCCTCTCGGAGAGAACAGGTTTGTCTATGACCTTGATATAGATACAAAAGTATTCCAGAGCGATATTATCGTTAATGTATATGATAAAGTCGGAAAGCACAGCATATCCTGCCCGAACATAGAGAATACCGAGAGGGAGAAAGGTGTTTCTGACAATCACTTTGTTATGCTTGAAGATCATCAGCCTGCTCTGATAGTAGATCTTCCTGAGCCTGACAGCGTTCAGAAGGATAACGGCAGGATATGGTATAGAAAGCATACCAACAGTGATAAAGATAAAGAAAAACTGATCGCATTGTCTTTGCGTGATGAGGATTCAGGTATACGTCAGGTGGAGATGTTCATAAATGGAAAGAATGTCTCCTCAATAAGCGGCGAGCTTGAAAAGGATCACAAGGTCCTTCCCGACATTGCATCAACTATGGAAGCAGGCAAGCAGGATAGGACATCGTTATGCGGCGAGTACAAATTCAGCTATTCCATCGAAAAGATCGCCGAGATGATACCGGCTAACAATGATGGAAGCTATGTGATCGAGTTCCTTGTTACAGATAACGCCGGAAACGTCAAGCGTATGCCTGTAACAAGCGATGGAACTGAGTATAAGGATTCAAAGGTAGTATTCTATCGTGATATTATTGAGCCTGAGGTTGAAAAATTCACTTTTGACAGGGCATCGTCTGACGGATTGTCTGGTGCAGACAGAAATAGTTTCATCGTTGCGCTTGAATACGGCTATTATTTCAAGGATGACTTTGAAGTAACTGTCGATGTTTCAGATGCAGAGCCTTCTTCAAAGCTTGATAGAGTTCAGTTCAGACTTGTTCCATACGAGAATGAAGAAAGGCTTGAACAGAAGGTCTACAGCGTTCCTGTTACCAACGGCAAGGCAAAGATAAAGGTAGGAGCAGGCTTTAAAGGACAGATATATGCCAGGACATATGATAATGTCGGTAATGTTTCCGAGGAGCGGACTCCTCAGGGCTTCGTAATCGATAAAACAGCTCCGGATATCTTTATCGAGCCACTTCCCGGAAGAGGTTCAGGAACCGATAATAACGGAAATAAACTCTTTACGGAAGAAGTTCAGTTCAGAGTTACGATCTCAGATACTAAGTCAGGTCTCAGAAACGTAAGCTATTCAAAAAAATCGGAGAAGGACAGCTTTGACAGCGTAAAAACTGAAATAAGCAATACTGCCGGATATAACGTAGGCGAAATACTTGACAATGGCTGGGAGATAACCGGTGCTGATACTAACCTTGTAACAGAAGTAAGCAAGGTGTTTACTTTCAATACAGATGACAATGATATCTCTATGATGTTCAGCGCTTCAGATCGCTCGGGCAACATAAGGGATAATGAAGAGAGTGAGACATTCACGATCGATACGATCGCTCCGGAAGTAACGATCACTAAAAATGCTTCGGCAAGAAACGGCAGATACTACAGCGGTCCGGTAACATATGATATCGTAGTAAAGGAAAGAAATTTCTCGGCCGATCTTATGAACGCAAAAATTTCTAATACCTATACGCAGACTGTACCGGCCTGCTCCTTTAAGGAGACAGCTCCTTCAGAGTATAAGGCGACGCTTACTTTCCCGGAGGGTGATTACAACTTCTCATTCTCAGGATACGACCTGGGAAGACATTCTGCTAATATTACTGCTGACGGCAAAACAAACAGCTATTTCTCAGCGTTCTTCAACGTTGATACCACCGCACCTGTTGTAAGCAATAACTTTACATCCTTCGGTAAGGATGATGATAAAGAGATATTCTACAGCAAGGATCAGACAGCAAAGATCACTGTAAATGAACATAATTTTGATCCGACTGACATGAACATTTCGATATTGAGAAAAGTTCCCGGATCAGAACATAGTACAGGCGGAAGCGACTGGGTAAGTGTAGGCGGCGGATATAACTGGAAACATGACGGCGATAAGCATGATCTTGACATCACGATTGCAGAGGATGGTGTATATAGGATATCTATGTCACCTTCTGACCGTGCCGGCAACAAGGGCTCATTTGAGAAAGGCTCTGCAGATCATACCACAGTTTACGAGATAGATAAGACTCCTCCGGTATATAAGAGCAGAAATGGCAGTCTGTTGAATGACGAGCCGAAGCTCACACCGTTCTATGATGTATATGACGAGAAACGCAAGGATGATCCGAAGCCTTCAGTAGAATTTGATGATACAAATTTCAAGGAAATAAGGGTAGAAGCACTTGTTTATTCTCCGGAGTATACCAATAAGAAGGAAATGGGAGAGATAGTTGAAAGTCCGCTGACAGACAGGCTTTCAGGCAGGATAAACAGTAAGAAATATACTCTTGATGATTTCAAGAAGGACGGAGTTTATGCTCTTAAGTTCACTGCGGTAGATAAGGCCGGAAATGAAAGTGAAACTATCAGCAATACCTATTTCAGAATGGTCGATACAGACGTTCTTGCATACATCTACAATAGTGCCATTGATACAAAAAATGGGCCTACCGGTTACTATTCACTTATGAGTGAAAACGGAAAAGCACTAAGCAAAAAGGCCACAGATTTCAAGGACATAGATATTCTTGTAATAAAGCCAAAGGATGATAAAAAGGCTGGAAAGCTCGTTCTGCGTGAAGATGCGAAGCAGTATTCTCCTGATGACTATGCGGCCTTCGATGTTGACACAGAGGAGATCTCAGAGACCTGTATCATGGAGAAGATGCATCTGCCGGGAAGCTATTTCTCAGAGACTTTCAAAGACGACGGACTTGATACAAGAATGTACTTGTCAGTAAGTGTCCGTGATGACGTTTATCAGGATCTTGCGTCGATACATATCGATAATGAGATCCCCAGGGCAGAAATACCTGAAAAGTTCCACAACTGGGCGAATTTCGCCTTTACAGACGAAGAGACTATTACACTTACAGGTATTACAGAAACTCTGAATGACGAAAACACAAAGGTATTTGAATGCCCGAGAAACGGCGACCGAAAGGAAATACCTCATGTATACGATCCTGAGAGCGGAACACTTTCATTTACTCTCGGAAAGGGTATACATCATATCGATATCACACTTGAAGATGAAGCAGGAAACCAGTGGCATATTGACAGAGTAAAATATGTCAGAGTCGGAAATTTCAGGATTATTCTTGGTTCGGCTATCGGAATAGCTGGCATTGGAGCAGGTGTACTGTTCCATTTCCTCCGCAGAAGAAGATCCTGACAAGAAAAACATATGATACAGCCTTGCCTGTGAAAACGGGCAGGGCTGGTATTTTATTAATATCCCGTATATTTCTTTGACTAATCAGAGTTTTTGTGGTATAATAAGCATAAATAAATATCGGAGGCTTGTTATGAATAAAGCAGAGGCAGAAAAAAGAATAATGGAGCTTTCAGAGCTCCTTGAAAAATACAGTTATCAGTATTACGTCCTTGATGCGCCAGAGATATCGGATTATGATTTTGATATGCTTATGCAGGAGCTTAAAAAGCTTGAAGCAGACTTTCCCGAGCTTGTTCTTCCGACGTCCCCCACTCAGAGAGTAGGCGGAATAGCACTCAGTAAATTTGAAAAGGTTCCTCATGCAGTACAGATGGCAAGCCTTCAGGATGTTTTTTCCTTTGAACAGGTCGAAGCGTTTGTTACACGCTGCAGGGAGGAGCTTGGTGATGTTGAGTTTTCTGTTGAACCCAAAATAGACGGACTGTCTGTTTCACTTGAATACGAGAACGGTACTCTTGTGCGTGGTTCCACACGAGGAGATGGCTTTGTTGGTGAGGATGTTACTTCAAATATAAAGACGATACATTCGATACCTTTGAAGCTGGAAAATGCCCCTGAATTTCTTGAAGTCCGTGGAGAAGTGTATATGCCTCGTTCCAGTTTTTTTGAGCTTGTCGAACAGCAGGAGCTTAATGATGAAACTCCATTCAAGAATCCCAGAAATGCAGCAGCCGGCTCACTCAGACAGAAGGATTCACGCATAACTGCAAAGCGAAAGCTTGACATATTCATATTCAATGTTCAGCAGGTGAGGGGAGAAGATTTTGCCTCACACAGTCAGTCTCTTGACAGGTTGAAGGAGCTTGGCTTTAAAACGATACCTTCTTATAAGGTCTGTACAGTTTATGCCGACATCGAAAATGAGATAAAGAGTATAGGAGAGGAACGTGCGGCGTTTTCGTTTGATATAGACGGAGTTGTAATAAAGGTCAATGATCTGGCTCAGCGAGATATAATGGGAGCGACTGCGAAGACTCCGAAGTGGGCAGTTGCGTACAAATATCCTCCGGAGGAAAAGGAGACGAAGCTTCTTGACATTGAAGTAAATGTCGGCCGAACAGGAGCAATAACGCCTGTTGCAGTCTTTGAACCGATACTTCTTGCTGGTACAAGCGTATCACGGGCAGTTCTTCATAATCAGGACTTTATTGATGAAAAGGATATCCGTGTGGGAGATATAATAGTTGTAAGAAAAGCAGGGGAGATCATCCCGGAAGTTCTCAGGTCAGTCTCACATAGTAATGATTCTGTTCCGTTCAGGCTGCCTTCTGTCTGTCCGGTATGCGGTACACCATCTGTACGTGACGAAGGTGAAAGCGTGCTCCGATGTCCTAATATGGAATGTCCGGCACAGCTTCTCAAAAATATGATACATTTTGCTTCAAAGAATGCAATGAATATAGACGGACTTGGTGAAGCTAACATGAAGCTGCTTGTTGACAGCAAGCTTGTAAGCTCTCCTGCCGATCTCTATATACTCCGTAAAGAGCAGCTTCTGTCTCTTGAGAGATTTGCAGACAGATCGGCTGAGAACCTGATAAACGCCATACAGGCATCTAAGAACAATGAAGCTGACCGTCTGCTCCATGCGCTTGGTATAAGAAATATCGGACAGAGAAATGCTGTAATGCTATGTGAAAAATTCGGAAGCATTGATGCCTTAATGTCTGCTGATAAGGAAGCCATTATGTCCATCGACGGTGTCGGAGATATAATGGCGGATAGTGTATATGATTCTCTCAGGGAGCCTCACATGATCGAGCTTATCAACAGACTTAAAGAATATGGCGTTAATATGACATACAGCAAGAAAACTGCCTCAGATGACAGATTTGCCGGAATGACTTTTGTCCTTACAGGAACTCTTCCGACAATGAAACGTGACGAAGCAAAAGCTCTTATAGAAAGCTTCGGCGGAAAGGTCAGCGGCTCTGTATCAAAGAAAACAACATATGTTGTTGCAGGAGAAGATGCCGGAAGCAAACTTTCCAAGGCACAAGAGCTTGGCGTGGAGATACTTTCAGAGGCTGATCTGATTGAAAAGACAAAATAAGGAGGAATAAAGATGTTATTTATATGTTATCCAAGATGTACTACTTGCAAGAAAGCTCAGGCATGGCTTGACAGTAAGTCTGTGAGCTATGAGATACGTGATATAAAAGAGCAGAATCCCACATATGACGAGCTTAAGGAATGGTATGGAAAAAGCGGGCTGCCGCTTAAAAAATTTTTTAATACAAGCGGTCAGCTTTACAGATCAATGGAATTGAAGGATAAGCTTCCGGGAATGAGCGAAGACGAACAGCTCCGGCTGCTTGCAACAGACGGTATGCTTGTAAAGCGTCCTATTCTTATAAATGGCAGCAGTGTACTGACCGGATTTAAAGAAAAAGACTGGGAAGAAGCTGTAAAGTGACAACAAAGGACGTATCAGGAAGGTACGTCCTTTGTTAGCTGCAGGTAATTAATAAAATTATCATGTGTTAGTATGTTATAATAAAATATATCATGCTTGGAGGGATGCAATGAAGCAATATAATGTTACCGGAATGTCATGTGCAGCTTGCAGTGCCAGGATAGAAAAGGCAGTTTCGTCAGTTGAAGGCGTAACATCATGTTCGGTAAGTCTTCTTACAAATTCAATGGGCGTTGAAGGTACATTTCCTGACAGTGCGATCATTCAGGCGGTAAAGGACGCAGGTTATGGTGCTTCACTGAAAAATGGTGTTTCCGTAGACACAGTCAGTGAAGAACCATTGAAAGATACAGAGACTCCGCTTATGAAAAAAAGACTGATAGCATCCATTGGCTTTCTTATTGTGCTTATGTATATTTCTATGGGACACAATATGCTTGATCTTCCTCTGCCGTCATTTATGGATGGAAATCATATAATGATCGGTATAGCGCAGATGCTGCTTGCGGCAATTGTGATGGTTATAAATCAGAAGTTCTTCATAAATGGATTCAAGGGCCTTATCCGACGATCACCTAATATGGATACACTTGTAGCGCTTGGTTCAATGGCATCGTTTGTCTACAGTACATGGTCGTTGTTTGCCATGACCGATGCACAGATGAATAATGATATGGATGCTGTAAGAGGGTATATGCACGGTTTATACTTTGAATCTGCGGCGATGATACTCACACTCATTACTGTCGGCAAAATGCTTGAAGCGAGATCAAAGGGTAAAACCACTGATGCATTAAAAAGCCTAATGAAGCTTGCTCCTAAAACCGCAAATGTAATTATAGCAGGGGAGGAGCAGACTATTCCGATAGATCAGGTAAAAAAAGGTGATATTTTTGTTGTGAGGCCTGGCGAGAATATTCCTGTTGACGGAATAGTCATTGACGGAGAAACAGCAGTCAACGAGTCAGCACTTACAGGAGAGAGTATACCTGTGGATAAAACAGCAGGGGATACAGTATCATCTGCGACGCTCAATCAATCCGGGTTTATACGCTGTGAAGCTAAAAGAGTCGGCGAAGATACAACACTTTCACAGATCATTAAAATGGTGAGTGATGCAGCTGCTACCAAAGCACCTATAGCCAAGATCGCCGATAAGGTGTCAGGCATATTTGTCCCGGCTGTAATAGGCGTTGCCTGTGTCACTTTTGCTGTATGGCTGGTGTTGGGCAGAACGATCGGATTTTCACTTGCAAGAGCTATATCCGTACTTGTTATAAGCTGTCCCTGTGCGCTCGGACTTGCAACACCGGTCGCAATAATGGTCGGAAGCGGCGTTGGCGCAAAGAACGGTATTCTTTTCAAAACTGCTGTATCACTGGAAGAGACGGGAAAAGTTGCAGTTGTTGCACTTGATAAAACGGGTACCATAACCAGAGGTGAACCTCGTGTTACAGATGTAATACCATGCAGCGGAACAACTGAAAAGGAATTACTGATGACAGCAGTCTCACTTGAAGCGAAAAGTGAGCATCCGCTTGCTAAAGCTGTAATAATGTATGGAAATGAGCATGGAATAAATCCATATGAAGTTAATGGTTTCAAGGCGATATCAGGTAACGGACTTTCAGGAACTATCAGCAATGAAGAGCTCCTGGGAGGCAATTACGATTTTATAAGCAGTAAGCTCAGCATATCTGAGGATATAAAGACAATTACAGAAGAAATTGCTGCCAATGGCAAAACTCCACTGTATTTTGCAAGGAACGGCAAGCTTGACGGCGTTATAGCAGTAGCTGATACCATAAAGGATGGAAGTCCTGAAGCGATACGTCAATTACGCAATATGGGCATACGAGTTATAATGCTCACCGGAGATAACGAACGTACAGCCAATGCAGTAGGCAGACAAGCAGGTGTAGACGAAGTTATAGCAGATGTGAAGCCGGACGGCAAAGAAGCCGTGATACGAAGACTCAGAAAGCTTGGTCCGACAGCCATGGTCGGAGATGGTATAAATGATGCTCCGGCGCTTACCAGTGCTGATATAGGTATAGCAATAGGTGCTGGTGCGGATGTAGCTATAGATGCAGCAGATGTAGTTCTGATGAAAAGCAAGCTAACAGACGTTCCGGCAGCTATTCGTCTGAGCCGTGCAACGCTAAGGAATATACACGAAAATTTGTTCTGGGCATTTATATATAATGTTATAGGCATCCCGTTGGCAGCCGGAGTTTATATCAAGCTTTTCGGCTGGGAGCTTAATCCGATGTTTGGCGCAGCAGCGATGAGTTTGTCAAGCTTCTGTGTGGTAACTAATGCTTTGAGACTTAATCTGTTCAGGCTGCATGATCCGGCAAAGGATAAAAAGATCTATAGCCACAATGAAACCCCGGATGATATTGAACGTTCAGGAACTCATACAGTAATAATAAAAGGTATGATGTGCGGTCACTGTGAAGCACGAGTAAAAAAAGCTCTTGAAGAGCTTCCGTTTGTAGACAGCGCAGCTACAGATCATAAAAAAGGAACTGCGGTTATCTTAGTGTCAGGAAATGTTGATGCTAAGGCTTTGAAAAATGCTGTTGTAAAAGCGGGATATAAATATATAGGTATCAAATGATTAAAACCTCCTTGGTAATCTCCAGGGAGGTTTTAATATTTCAGAAGTTCCTATAATGTTGACCATGCATTAAAAAGGTGATATAATAATACCATAGAATTACGGTGATAAAGTTGCACCAAATGAAAGTTTGGTGAAACTTTGAGATAAAAAGCGAGGGGGAATGAAATGTTGAATCTGAACAGTTCAGAGAATCCGGAGTTCCTGAATGATTATATTATGCACCTTAAAGTAGTCAAAATGCTTGCACAGAGAACTATTGAGGAATACTATATGGACACAAGATTATTCCTGAAGTATATCTGTAACCGTACAGACGGAGCAAATGCAGCTGATATAAGCAGTGTTGATATCAGTAAAATGACTGCTGAGGATATCAGGAAAATAACTGTATCTGATATATACAATTTTATATTTTTTGCCGCAGACGAACGTAAGAATCTTGAACGCTCACGCTACAGGAAGATATCTTCGCTGAGAAGCTTTTTTAAGTATATGGATCGTGTTGCTCATCTTATAGATAAGGATCCATGCAAGGAACTTGATGTAAGAACACCGAAATCTGCAAGGCCTAAATTTCTTTCCTTGGATGAAAGTCTGCGCTTGCTTGAAGCCTCTGATAGCACAGATTCCAAGCGTGACTACTGTATCATTACATTATTCCTGAACTGTGGTATGCGTCTCAGTGAGCTTGTCGGAATAAATATAAGGGATATCGATTTTTATGAGAACCGTATGGAAGTTATCGGTAAAGGCAGCAAAAAGCGTACTGTTTATCTTAATAAAGCCTGTGTAGATGCTATTAACAAATATCTTGAAGTAAGAAGGAGCGTAAAAGCTGCTGAAAATGAACCGGCACTTTTTATAAGTAATCAGAATCATCGCATATCCAAGCGCCGTGTGCAGCAGATAGTAGAATCAACACTTGAAAAAGCCGGTCTTGACGGCAAAGGTATAACGACGCACAAGCTCAGACACACTGCCGCAACGCTGATGTATCAGTATGGTGATGCAGATGTTCTTCAACTGAAGGAGCTGCTTGGTCATGCCAATATATCAACAACAGAGATATATACCCATCTTAATGATGAAAATGTCCGGAAGGCGGTTGAGTCAAATCCGCTTGCGGATATAAGTCAGGGAAAAAAGAAGAGGTAACTCCTCTACTCTTTTAGTTAAAAAAATTGGTATATAATTTTTTCGATTTCTGTTGCAAAACATCAGCGGATGTAGTATAATATTTAAGGTATAAACTTGAATATGCCGTTATATAATGTGGGATCAATTCAATAAATCGGAGGTTATTATTATATGTGCGGAATCGTAGGCTTTACAAATAAAATAGACGATTCAGATGCAGTGCTCGGAAAAATGATGGACAGAATACGTCACAGAGGTCCGGACGCTGAGGGAAAATACATCGATGAGGATATTGCTCTTGGTCACCGCAGACTGAGTATAATCGATATCAGCTCTCAGGGCAATCAGCCGATATTCAACGAGGATCGATCCCTTGTTATAGTTTTTAACGGTGAGATATACAACTATAAGGAGATTAGAGAAAAGCTGGCTGCTGCCGGACATACATTTTCTACCAATACAGATACAGAAGTTCTTATACACGGCTATGAGGAATATGGTGAAAAGCTTCTGAATATGCTCAGAGGAATGTTCTCATTTGTTATCTGGAACAAAAATACCAAGGAATTGTTCGGAGCCCGTGACTTCTTTGGTATAAAGCCGATGTATTATGCTCTTATGGATGGTACGTTCATGTTTGGTTCAGAGATCAAGAGCTTTTTGCCACATCCGGCCTTTAAAAAAGAGCTGAATACAGCAGCACTTGAGAACTATCTTACTTTCCAGTACTCCCCTGCTGCCGAGACATTCTTCAAGAACGTCTACAAGCTTCCACCTGCACATTATTTCAAGCTTAAAGACGGCAAGCTTTCGATCACAAAATATTGGGATGTTCATTTTGAAGCAGATGAAAGCCCTTCATTGAAGGAATGGGTTAATAAGATCTCCGATACCTTCCATGATTCTGTTGAAGCTCACAAAATAGCTGATGTTGAAGTCGGATCATTCCTGTCCAGCGGTGTGGATTCAAGCTATGTTGCTGCCGTTGCAGATGTTGACAAGACATTTACAGTTGGTTTCGGAAATGACGAGAAATACAACGAGATCGGATGGGCTAAGAACTTCTCCAAAGCTATCGGCAAGGAAAATACAAGCAAGGTCATATCCCCTGAAGATTACTGGAACAGCCTTTCAATGATACAGTATCATATGGACGAACCTCTTGCTGATCCTTCAGCAGTAGCGTTGTATTTCGTCTGCAATATAGCTTCTGAAAAGCTTAAAGTAGTTCTTTCCGGTGAGGGAGCAGATGAGATATTCGGCGGATATAATGTTTACAGCGATCCGGACGGAACTCTGTACGATAAGCTTCCCCGTATCATCAGAAGAGGTATCGGTAATGTTGCTGCAAAGCTTCCAGCTAAAAGAGGTGTAAACTTCTTTGTGAGAAAAGGCCGTGACGTTGAGGAGCGTTTTATCGGAAATGCCTATATGTTCACCCCCGAGCAGAGAAGAGAAATACTCAATATAACTACATCTGCACCTGATCCAACTGTGCTTACAAGTCCTTTCTACAAAAATGTCAGTGACAAGGACGATGTGACCAAAATGCAGTATCTCGATCTGCATATGTGGATGGCAGGTGATATCCTGCTTAAGGCCGATAAGATGAGTATGGCTAATTCTCTGGAGCTGCGTGTGCCGTTCCTTGACAAAGAGATAATGGCCATGGCTGAAAAGATCCCGACAAAGTACAGAGTAACTCACAATAAAGGCACAGATGAGACAAAGTACATAACAAAGTACGCAATGCGTCTTGCTGCAAAGAAGGATACTCCTAAGCAGACTGCCAAAACTGCTGCAAAGAAGAAACTGGGCTTCCCTGTTCCGATAAGAGTATGGCTCAAGGAGGATAAGTATTATAATATTGTCCGCACAGCTTTTGAGAGTGATAGCGCAAAGGAGTTCTTCCGTACCGCACCTCTTATCAAACTGCTTGATGATCACCGTGAAGGAAAAGCTGACAACAGCCGTAAGATCTGGACAGTGTTCATTTTCCTTGTGTGGTATAAGGTATATTTTGAAAATAACGGCGAATATTAAGGAGAGATCATGCCAAGTATAGTTACTTACAAATACATAAAACAGAATCCGGATATCATGGAATATATCCGGCGTGCAGACAAAGCGCTTGAAGCTCAGGGGTATACTGAACATTCCTTTGCTCATGTTGAGCGTGTTGCAGCGACTTCCAGCTTGATACTGACTACGCTGGGTTACGATGAAAGAACAGTTGAGCTTGCACGCATTGCCTCCATAATGCATGATATCGGCAATGTCATCAACCGCATAGACCATGCTCAGAGCGGTGCTGTAATGGCTTTCAGGCTTCTTGATAATCTCAGTATGCCTGCTGCAGAGATCTGCTCTGTTATTTCAGCTATCGGAAATCATGACGAAAGTACTGGTCTTCCGCTTGATCCTATCTCTGCAGCACTTATCATAGGCGATAAAACTGATGTCCGCAGAACAAGAGTCAGAAACACTGATTTTCTGACATTTGATATCCATGACAGAGTTAACTACGCAGTTGAACATTCTGAAGTTTCGTTCAGCGAAGATAAGAGATCGATCATACTTGAACTGAAAATAGATACTGAAATATCTTCCGTGATGGAGTATTTTGAGATATTTATGGAGCGTATGCTTCTTTGCCGCAGAGCTTCAGCATTTCTGGGTGTACAGTTTGAAATGATTGTGAACGGAAGTAAGATACTGTAATTACCGCACTGGTGTGCGTACAAATATAATATACGGAGGTAAAAAATATGCATTCAGAGTATCAGCACCTTATTGATTTGAATGACTATCCTGTTTCATGGTGGAAAAAGGTAGTGGAGCTTGGTGAGGAGATCAAGAATGATCCTGCACGCTTTGCACACGAATGTAACGGAAAGGTTATGGCTACTCTTTTCTATGAACCGTCAACTCGTACACAGATGTCATTCCAGACTGCTATGATAAGGCTTGGTGGACAGATAATCGGTTTTGATAATCCGGCAAATTCATCAGTAGCCAAAGGTGAGACGATTAAGGATACCACAAAGATCGTAAGCAGCTATGCTGATGTTCTTGTTATACGTCATCCGGTTGCAGGAGCTGCAAAGGCCGCTTCATTGACCGCTGATTGTTCAGTAATAAATGCAGGCGATGGCGGACACCTCCACCCTACACAGACACTTACTGATCTTCTTACTCTTAAGATAGAGAAGAAGACACTTTCGGGGCTTACTGTAGGTATGTGCGGAGACCTTATAAACGGAAGAACTGTTCATTCGCTTTGCAAGGCGCTCAGTATGTTTCCAGATAATAAATTTATCTTCATATCAACCCCTGAACTGAGAATGCCCGCTTACATAAAGGATATAATCAAGGCAAACGGAAGCTCCTTTGAAGAAGTTGATACCCTTGAGGAGGCAATCGGAAAGCTTGATGTGCTTTATATGACACGTATCCAGCAGGAGCGTTTTGCAAGTGTTGAAGACTATCTGGCGCAGAAGAATACATATGTGCTTGACAGAAAGAAGATGCAGCTGGCTAAACAGGATATGATCGTAATGCATCCCCTGCCCCGTGTTGATGAGATCACCGTTGAAGTGGATGATGATCCGAGGGCTAAGTATTTTACTCAGGCTAAATATGGTGTATTTGTACGTATGGCACTTATCCTCACTATACTGAACGAGAAAAAATCATCTGAAACTCTTAAAGGAAAGGTTTATGCAGGTGTGTGCTGTGATAATCCGAGATGTATAACTAATCATGAGCATTATCTTCCTAAGAGCTTCCGTTCAAGCGGTGATCAGACGCTTCTTGAATGCGAGTACTGTGACGAGAGAAAGCTGATATGAAGAAATGGTATGCAGAGGAATACGAGTTTACGGTTGAAGTAACAGGATTCCTGCGAGGCGAAAAAACGGAAAATTACTGCCGTAACGGCGAAGAAATCGGCGACAAGTATACCTGTACGTATGGATGCCCTGTAAATCAGGACGGCTGCGGAATATGTTCAAAGACGATGATGATGCTTTATCCTCTTATGGAGGCTGTAAGGAGCGGCGGAGATCTTGAAAATCTCGGCGGTGACAGCAAATACACCAAAACCATTGTCTGTCCGGATGGCTGTGTTATGTTCAGACTGACAGCTACTCCCCTTGGCAACGAAAATTTCCATAAAGGAAAATTCTGGAAATAAATTGTTATTTTGATATAAAAAAACCGAAGTGATTCTTATCGCTTCGGTTTTTTGTTTGGCGCTTTAGCGTAACTAAACCCCCAGTTCTACTGGGGGAATAAAAATGCTTTAGCAAAA
>LVAK01000251.1 GCA_001604035.1 Clostridiales bacterium Firm_05 | reverse complement strand
AAGATAATTCTCGTCCGTGGAACGCAGCTTTTTCCCGCTTTCGGCAAGCTCCTTACGGCGAAGGTACAGCGTTTTGATAAGCCTTATGATCTCATGCTTGTCGGCATCTTTAATGATGCGGCTGTATTCTTCCTTACGCTTGATGTCGTTGTCTATCCATATAAGCCCCTCAGAGTTCATGTGGGAGATCAGCTCATCGACCTCAGCCTTTGAGCATATCGGGTGCATCTTGCTGAGAGCCGCGTCGTTATTTGTCGGGACATAGAATATGTTTTTATCAGAGTTTATATGTTTGAGAATATAGTATTCCTGTTCTTCACCCGTAAAATCACGCTTTTCAACTGCCGTGACCTTACATATCCCGAATGCACCGTACATCACCATGTCACCTACGTTGTACATAAGTATCACCTCGCAAAAAAATAGAACGTATAGCAAGTAACTGGACTTACGCAGTAACTGCTACACGTTCTCTTATTCTATTATATCACTTTTTATGTGAAAAAGCAAAGGGAGTTTTGCACAAATATTACGTCTTTACAGCCTGTGCTGTTTCGGCTTTTCTTCTGAATATAGCTTTGAAGCACGTTCTGATAAGCGGCTGAATAAAGAAAAGCTGAGAGAAAAATGCAAACGGGAGATTAAAGCATACAAGCTTGATCCAGTTGGCAAGGAATGTAAAGATGTTGAATCCTGCATAGTAGGGATAGTAGAGGAAAGCCGCAAGGAAGCTCATCGCAGGACACATGATGCCGACAGTCGCACAGATGATCGCAGTTTCAAAGAGTACAGGGTGTGTCTCTCTCGGATCAAAAACCTTACAGGCGAGCTTAAAGGACATGGGGCTGCCAACCGTGATTTCAAGAGTGTATGCAAGGATAAACTCAATAATTACAACTGCCCAGATCGGCAGATTTCTTCCGAGTATATACACACCGCCCATAGCGTTTACTGCGCCGAGCACGCTGCTTTCGCCCGTCACGCTCATCAGCGTAGAACCGTTGACAACGTACAGACTGTAAAACACATAAGCGTGTACTGTAACGATAACGGTCATCAGAGCGAACATCATTCTTTCAAATTGGTTTCTTGGCATAGTCATTTCCTCCTGAACACAAAAAAAGCACGCAGTATGCTGTACACTGATCAACAAATGCATTCCGTGATCAGATTTACGTACAAGCGTACTACGTGTGTCATTGCATAGTGTTTTTTACTATGTTATTATACACCGAAATTCAGACAAAAGCAAGCGGTATCATAAAAAATCTCTTTTCAGCGCATATATTTTCAGATCTTCTATTTCTTTTTTGTGCACATCTGTAATGGCTATAGAGAAACAAAAAATCCCCCTCACCAAAGGAACGCTTGCATTATTATCGATCTTGCACATGATCTCACGCACATGATTTGTATATATCCATACGATCATGTCGTACTTATCCTTGAAATGATTGTAGAATGTCGGCTGCGACATACCGCAGTTATTCGTTATATCGGTTATTGTTATCTTGTCGATACGCTTTGTCTGCACAAGCTCAAGAAAAGATTCGGCAAGAAGCTCTTTTGTGGTTCTTCGTTTCATGAGTCACACCTCGACAGCCATTTTATACTAAGATTATACCATAATTCGCTATTCAAGTCAATAAAATACATTACCTATGCAAAATGTATTTACTTTATATCTTTACTATTAAATCATACTCCAGCATGATAAAGAGGAACTTCTTATAAAACTGAAGCAGCTCCCTTGCGGGAGCTGACTTATTAGATATGATACCTTTCTGCACGTTTTCGATGTGATTTGAGTGCGAAATTTGCTTCACGGCGTGAAGCAAATCGTGAATTTCGTGAGTTTTTTTGTGAAGCAAACGTGCATTTTCAAGAGTAAATATGCAGTTGCAACAGTCAAAAAA
>LVAK01000250.1 GCA_001604035.1 Clostridiales bacterium Firm_05 | reverse complement strand
GGCATTTCTCCGCCGAAGTCAGGCATATTATCCGGATCAAAGCCTTCGGGCATTTCTCCGCTGAAATCAGGCATATTACCGTTTCCACGCTGAGGTATGCTGCTTTTATCTGATTTTTCCTCTTTGGACATGAACTGAACATTGCCGAGCATTTTTAAGGATGAGGTGCTGGAGGTCTGCTTTATCTCTGCCTCATTGGATGAAGCAGAGCTGCTGCTCTTTTTGCTTCTGCTGTTTCTGCCGAACCCGTCTTTTCCTTCTCCGAAACCTCCCATTCCGCCGCCCATAGAGCCCATATCAGATGTGTTCAGGCCGTCTGTGTCTATAAGTGCGGAGCTGTCAGCCTTCTGTCCCTCTGTGGTTGAAGGGATAGTGCCATCGAGCTGTCCGCTGACACTCTCTGCACGGAGAGTACAGAATTTGCTGATCGCTTCAACACCGGTCTTGAACTCATCGTAGGTACAGAATTTAGTCGGATCCTTCTCAACATATTTATCGATAAGCTCTGCGGTATCAGCTACAAGCTTCTCAAAGTCAACGCTTTCGATAAATTCGCTGAAAAGCTGGTGATACTGCTCTGTGTACTCCTCATCATCGAATATCCACGCTATCATTGGCCGATCACTCATACCGTTTGATACAGGTGTATCGATAGGCGAATTTACGGAGGATGATGCGTTGCCGCCCATAAATGAACCGTAAGCGAGATTGTAGTCCCACGGTATCATCGAGAGCTGTCCGTCCTTCTCATAGAGGTAGTAGTTGTGTATCATCTGTCCTGTATAGCTGTCGCCGTTTACAAGGAAATCATGGACTACGAAATAGCGGATGACTTCATCGGTATCGACTGTGCTTTCAAGGTCTGACTGCTCCAGAAGAGCTTTCAGTGAACTGATAAGACGATTCTGGTCTGCCTTTGTAACAGTTGTCTTTGCGTTGTTGAAGATATTGGAATAGCTGTCGATATCGTCATCGGTATATTTCAGCTTGACATCATCGCTTCCCATACCGAAGCCGCCGCCGAAGTCGGGCATTTCGCCGCCCTCTCCGAACATCGTTGAGGGATCAAAGTCACCGAGATCTCCGGGCATACTGTCAGGATCGAACTGCGGCATATCTCCGCCGAAGTCAGGCATCCCACCGCCGAAATCCGGAGGAGCGAAGCTGCTGTCATTGTCAGAGCTTTCTGTATCTCCGCTCTCTTTATTCATAAAATCTCCCATGCTGAAATCCTTGCCGTTGCCTCTGCCGCCGCCGAAGCTCATAGCGTCAGGCTTGTACAGGTCTCCGTAATTGCTGCCGTAGTTCCTTTCAAGGAATGAATCCTCGATAGCCTCTACTGCAAGATACAGTCCCCAGTCCTCACCGTTGACTGTAATGTAGGCATAGCTGCAGAGGGGAGCGTCCACTCCAAAATCATACATCATAGTGTATGCAAGATAGTCTTTCATATAGGTGTTGTCCTGAATGATATTGTTCAGGCAGAGTTTGTCAAGTCCGTGATAGGTCTTGCCGTTTTCATACTGGTCAAACTCTATTTTGAAGCTGTAGCGGTCGCTGTCCATATTCTTCACGGAGCTGAGGGAGGTGTTTCCCTTGGCTCTGATGCCTGCATTATTCACGGCTTCACCGTCTATGACTAAATTGCAGGCGGAATACTCCTCGTTCTCGCATTTGTCTATGAAGCCGTCCCAGTCGTTCATCACTATGTCGATAGTATGGACCTTTGAACGGTCGAAGAGCCTGTTTTCATAGCCCATAGCGTGAGCGCCATTTTCAATGCCCAGAAGCTGTCCGTTACAGAATATAAATGTGATGATAAGCGTTATCACAGTAATAATTATGCATATTTTATCTATGCTCTTATGTGCTGACATCCTATCACACCCTTATCCCATATAGTCGCCGTTATAGCTTACAAGAACAGCACTGCTCACACCCTCCATATCTGCAAGAGCATTTACGAAATCAGTGTTGTCATCCTTGAGGCGGATCTCCATATTCAGTTCAACAGAGCCCTTCTGAGCAGTCTTACTCTTGATGACACATCTCTCAGCCTTTGTGTCAAGGAAAGCTTTTGCCTTAGTCTCGCTGTCGTG
>LVAK01000043.1 GCA_001604035.1 Clostridiales bacterium Firm_05 | reverse complement strand
AATTTCAGATTCAGGGACAGTATAATCGCCAACGGCGGAGTATTCCTTACAGAATATCCTCCGGGAACACCGCCTCATCCGCAGAACTTTCCCAGAAGGAACAGGATACTTGCAGGACTTGGTCATGCAGCGGTTGTGTTTGAAGCTTCACTGAAAAGCGGTTCGCTTATAACTGCCGATCTTGCAGCAGCTCAGGGCAGGGAGGTGTTCTGCCTTCCGCCGGCTGATATATTCAGCAATGCTTTCTCAGGCAATACCGAGCTCCTGAGAAACGGGGCATCAGCCCTGTACAGCGCACAGGACATCATCGACTGCTTCCGCATAGGCGGAGCGCTTGACAGTGAGATACGCTCTGACGATATCGCTGCAATAAGCAGCTTCGGCTATGAGCGCAGCAAAACGACTGACGGTGATGGGCTGATAAACGGTATAAAGACTGCTTCCCGGAGATCCGGGCGCAGAAAAGATAAAAAGGCAGATGCTGAAAAGAAGAGCACTGCTGAAAAGGATGTTAAGGAAAAAACTGAAAATACATCACGGGATGAGCTGACGGAGGTACAGCAGCGGATATATGACCTGATAAGCTCAGGCACAGTCCATGCTGATGCGATTGCCGGTGCACTGGATATCGATGCTGCTGAGCTTATGATGGAGTTTACCGAGCTTGAAGTAATGGGCGTTATCCGCTCACTTCCCGGAAAGATGTTTGAAATAAATGAATAGAGGTATGGATAGATGTCGGATCTGGTAATAGTTGAGTCGCCTGCAAAGGCGAAGACCATTCAGAAGTATCTGGGGCCGGGATATGAAGTCGTGGCTTCAATGGGCCATGTAAGAGACCTGCCCAAGTCAAAGATGGGCGTGGACAAGGAGCATGACTTTCAGCCCCAGTATACAGATATGAAGGGTAAGGAAGATGTTATAAAAGAGCTGAAAAAGCGTGCGAAGAAATGTGATAAAGTTTATCTCGCAACCGACCCTGATCGTGAGGGAGAGGCTATATCATGGCATATAGCGCAGATGCTGAAGCTCGATATGGAGGACAACAACCGTGTTGCCTTCAATGAGATAACAAAGACCGGTGTGAAGAACGGTATGAGCAATCCACACAAGATAGACGTTGACCTTGTCAACGCACAGCAGGCAAGGCGTATCCTTGACCGCCTTGTGGGATATGAGCTCAGCCCCTTCCTCTGGAAAAAGGTAAAGAGAGGACTTTCCGCCGGAAGAGTACAGTCTGTAGCGGTAAGGCTGGTAGTTGACAGGGAAAACGAGATAAGAGCTTTCGTTCCCAAGGAGTACTGGTCTATCGACGCAAAATTCACAGCTCCCGGTTCGAGAAAGGTGTTTGACGCAGCTCTCGTTGCTGTTGACGGAGAAAAGCTGGAGATACCCGGTCAGGCTCAGGCAGACGATCTGCTTGCACGTCTTGAGGGAGCAGAATATACGGTTTCCTCTGTTAAAAAGAGAGTGACAAAGAAGCAGCCTGCACCGCCATTCATAACCTCCACATTGCAGCAGGAGGCTTCAAGAAAGCTTGGATTCAGTGCAAAACGCACCATGAAGGCTGCACAGGAGCTTTACGAAGGTGTGGATGTTGAAGGAGTAGGCGCTGTAGGTCTTATCACATACATGAGAACAGACAGCCTGAGAATATCCGATGAGGCAAAGGCTGCTGCCGCCGAGTATATCGGAGTGGTATACGGCAAGGACTATCTGCCGCCGGAGCCGAGAAACTTCAAATCAAAGAACAATGCACAGGATGCCCATGAGGCTATACGTCCCTCAACTCCGGAGTTGACTCCGGAGAGGGTAAAGTCAAGTCTTTCCAGCGATCAGTTCAAGCTCTATAAGCTCATATGGGAGAGATTCATCGCAAGCCAGATGGCAAATGCTCTCCTTGATACTGTTTCTGCTGATATCGAGGCAAACGGATGTACGTTCAGAGCTTCCGGCTATTCAGTAAAGTTTGACGGATTCATGGCGCTGTATGTAGAGTCCACTGACAACGAGGAGGGCAGCAAGAAAATGCTGCCGGAGCTTAAGGCTCAGGATAAGCTGAAGCTTAAGTCCATAACCGGCAATCAGCATTTCACACAGCCGCCTCCGAGATATACAGAGGCTTCTCTGATAAAGGCGCTTGAAGAGAACGGCATCGGCCGTCCGAGTACCTATGCGCCGACTATAACAACTATAACCGCACGCCGCTATGTTGAGCATGAGGGCAAGGCGCTGAAGCCTACAAATCTTGGCGAGGTCATCACCGAGCTTATGAAGGAGCACTTCAACAAGATTGTTGACGCTAAATTTACAGCCGGTATGGAAAATGATCTTGATGAGGTCGAGCACGGCGAAAAGGATTGGGTAAGTACTCTCCACGAGTTCTACGATGACTTCTCAAAGACTCTGAAAAAGGCCGAGGAGGCTATGGAGGGCAAGCGTGTAAAGGTCCCTGACGAGGAGACTGACGTTGTCTGCGAGCAGTGCGGAAGGAACATGGTAATAAAGTACAGCAAATTCGGCAAATTCCTTGCCTGCCCCGGATTCCCGGAATGCCGCAACACGAAGAAGATAGTCAATGAGGCGGACGGAAGCTGTCCACGCTGCGGAAAGAAGATGCTGCTGAAAAAGTCAAAGAAGGGCAGGAGCTTCTACGGCTGCGAGGGATATCCGGACTGCAGCTTCATGACATGGAACGTGCCTACAAATGAGGTATGCCCTCAGTGCGGAAAGCACCTGTTCATGAAGGGCGGAAAATCCGGCAGACTTGTTTGTGAGAATGAAGGCTGCGGATACGAAAGAGAGCTGAAAAAATGAGTGTGGCGGTAAATGTTATCGGCGCAGGTCTTGCAGGCTGCGAGGCGGCATGGAGGATCGCACAGTCCGGCATAAACGTAAAGCTTTATGAAATGAAGCCGGAGAAGTATTCTCCCGCTCATAAGTACAGCGGCTTTGCAGAGCTGGTTTGCTCAAATTCACTTAAGGCTGCAAGGCTTGAATCGGCAGCCGGACTTCTGAAATACGAAATGGAGCTTCTGGGCTCACTGACAGTGCCCTGTGCAAAGGAGAACTCCGTTGAGGCAGGCGGTGCGCTTGCAGTAGACAGGGAGAAGTTTTCCGATGCGGTAACTGAAAAGATAAAGTTGCATCCTCTTATAGAGCTCATCCCAGGGGAAGTTACTTCCCTGCCGGAGGGATATACTGTAATAGCTACAGGACCTCTTACTTCCGGAGCAATGGCAGATGTGATAAAGGAGCTCTGCGGCGAAGGTCTCAGCTTCTACGATGCAGCCGCTCCCATAGTGACATACGAGAGCCTTGACAAGGAGAAGGTGTTCTACGCTTCACGCTATGGCAGAGGTGAGGCGGATTACGTAAACTGTCCCATGAACAAGGAGGAATACCTTGCGTTCTATGAGGCACTTATCGGCGCAGAGAAGGTGCAGCTCAAGGATTTTGAGACACATCCATTCAGTGTATATGAAGGCTGTATGCCTATAGAGGAGCTTGCACGCCGTGGCGTTGATACCATGAGATTCGGCCCCATGAAGCCGGTGGGGATCGATGATCCACGCACCGGCAGGAGACCATATGCGGTAGTACAGCTCCGCCGTGAGAACCGTGAGGGAACGCTGTTCAATCTTGTCGGCTTCCAGACAAACCTTAAATTCGGCGAGCAGAAGAAGGTATTCTCAATGATACCCGGACTTGAAAATGCGGAGTTCATGCGCTTCGGTGTAATGCACCGCAATACCTTCATCAACAGTCCTGAGCTCCTTAACTCAGACTTCTCCATGAGAACACGGCCGGAGATATTCTTTGCCGGACAGATGACCGGTGTAGAGGGCTATATGGAGTCTGCCGCCAGCGGTATCGTAGCCGGTATAGGCGCTGTCAGAAGGATAAAGGGACTTGCTCCCCTTGTTCTGCCGCAGGATACTATGACAGGAGCACTTTCTGCATATATAAGCGATCCATTCAACAGCGGAAAGTTCCAGCCAATGGGTGCGAATATGGGAATACTTCCTGATATAGGCGTAAGGATAAAAGACAAGAAGGAAAAATACGGAGTATATGCGGAGAGAGCTGTAAGCTCGCTGAAAAACGAGCTGGAAAGGATCGGTTATGAGGATCATTGTTGACGCTTTCGGAGGGGACAACGCTCCCCTCGAGGTTATAAAGGGCTGCGCCAGAGCAGTAGAGGAGCTTGGAGTAGATATCGTACTCACCGGCAGCAAAAGCAAAATTGTCAGCTGTGCCTCTGAAAACGGCATAAGCCTTAAAGGAATGCAGATAGCGCATACAGATGATGTTTTTGATATACATGATGAACCAAGGGAGATAACCAAGTCGGGAAGCAACACTTCCATGGCACTTGGACTCAGGATACTGTCTGAGGGAAGAGCTGACGCTTTCGTTTCAGCCGGAAGCACAGGCGCTCTTGTTATGGGGGCGTCCCTTATCGTCAAGCGTATCAAAGGCATTAAACGTATCGCACCTTCACCGGTGCTGCCGGGCGAAAATGGCAGCTTTGTACTTGTTGACGCAGGTGCAAATACAGAATGCAGACCTGAGATGCTGGTGCAGTTTGCCTGCATGGGCAGTGCATACATGGAAAAGGTCATGGGCATAGAGAACCCGAAGGTAGCTCTTCTGAACATAGGTGCCGAGGAGACAAAGGGCAGGGCTCTTGAACTTGAGGCATACAAGCTGCTCAGCGAATCGGGACTGAATTTTGTTGGAAATATCGAGGCAAGAGACCTTCCTCTCGGTGAAGTACAGGTAGTCGTTACCGATGGCTTCACAGGAAATGTTGCGCTCAAGCTCTATGAGGGCATGGGAAGCTTCTTTGGCAGGAAGATGAAGTGGTTCTTCTCTGGTGCCGGAAAAATGGGAGCGCTGTTCTCACTGAAAAAGATCAGCAGCTTCCGTAAGCAGATGGACTATAAGGAAGTCGGCGGTTCAGCACTTCTCGGAGCAAGGATGCCCGTGATAAAGGCACACGGAAGCTCCGATGCAACAGCTTTTTTCAATGCAGTGAGACAGGCAAAAAAATGTATCGACAGCAATGTGACCGGGGTAATTGAGAGCTATGCGGCTGATTCCGGCAAGGAGTGATAAAATAATGGAAAGTATCGAGAAATTAGAAAAAACTATAGATTATACGTTCAAGGATAAACAGCTCATATATCAGGCACTTTCACACTCATCATACGCAAACGAGAAAAAACACTTCGGCGTCAGCAATGAACGTCTGGAATTTTTAGGCGACAGTGTTCTGTCGATAGTAGTTTCGGATTATCTCTACAAGAACCTGAACGTTGCTGAGGGTGAGCTGACAAAGCTCAGGGCTTCACTGGTATGTGAGAAGTCACTTCATATATTTGCACAGAAGATAAACCTGGGTGATTACCTTCTCCTTGGGAAAGGCGAGGAGAATACCGGTGGGAGGGAACGTCCTTCCATACTGGCAGATGCCTTTGAAGCTGTCATCGCAGCAATTTATCTTGACGGAGGTATCGAGGCGGCAGCAAGACATATACTCCGTTTCATGCCCGATGATATAAAGTTCACACAGAAGCCTGTGTTCAGCGATTTCAAAACTGTTCTCCAGGAGATAGTACAGAAGAATCCCGAAGAAAAGGTGGAATACGTGCTCATAGGCGAAGAAGGTCCTGACCATAACAAGAGATTTGTGGTTGAGGTCAGACTTAATTCACAGGTCATAGGCAAGGGCAAGGGCAGGAGCAAAAAGGAAGCCGAGCAGTTTGCCGCAAGGGAAGCGCTGGAGCTCATGGGATATGAAACACAGTAATATATCCATATTCATTCCCCATGTGGGATGTCCTCATCAGTGCAGCTTCTGTGATCAGAGGACTATAAGCGGAGCACAGCATCTGCCGGACGGATATGAAGTCCGGGAGATTTGCCGTAAGGCTCTCGGTGAGGTAAAGTCTCCTGAGGATACGGAGATAGCCTTCTTCGGGGGAAGCTTTACTGCTATCCAGAGGGATTATATGCTGGAGCTGCTTACGGCAGCGTCAGAGTTTGTGGGTGAGGGGAAATTCCGTGGGATAAGATGCTCCACACGTCCTGACTGCATCAGCGGTGAAGTGCTTAGCATACTGAAAAAATACGGAGTCACTGCCATAGAGCTTGGCGCACAGTCTATGGACGATGAAGTCCTTGCGGCAAATGAGCGTGGACATACTTCGGAGGATGTTAGGCGTGCTTGCAGTCTTATTAAAGAAGCCGGCTTTGAGCTTGGCCTTCAGATGATGACGGGACTGTATAAAAGCAGTCAGAAAAGCGATATAGATACAGCAAAGGCATTGATATCACTTGCTCCGGATACACTGAGGATATATCCGGTAGTGGTACTGAAAGGCACTAAGCTTGCTGAACTTTATGAAAGCGGCGAGTATGTGCCGGCGCCCTTTGATGAAATGGTTGAGCGCTGTGCATTCATAATGAACTACGCCCGTAAGTACCACGAAAATGTAAGGATAATCAAATGCGGACTTCATGCCAGCGAATTTGTTGAGCAGGATATGGTGGCAGGCTACTATCATCCGGCATTCCGTGAGCTGTGCGAGGGAGCGATATACCGCAGGCTGATAGAATCTGTCATACCGGCAGGCTGCAAGGCGGTCACAGTTGCAGTGAACAGCCGTGAGATAAGTAAGGCTGTAGGACAGAACAGATCGAACATAAACTATTTCAGGGAGCTTGGAACAGAGCTGAAAATAACAGGGGATGAAAGGATCCCCGTATATAAATGCGTACTACTGAGGAGGTGAGGGATTGTACCTTAAATCGCTTGAAATACAGGGCTTCAAGTCCTTTCCGGATAAGATTAGCCTTACCTTTGACAAGGGACTGACCGCAGTTGTAGGTCCTAACGGCAGCGGAAAAAGTAATATCGGTGACTCAGTGCGCTGGGTACTGGGAGAGCAGTCCACAAAGACTCTCAGAGGCAACAAGATGGAAGACGTTATTTTTTCCGGTACTGTTGCAAGAAAACCTATGGGATTTGCCGCAGTTACTCTTAATATAGACAATTCCGACCGTACCCTTGCGGATATGGAGGACGAGGTGGCGATCACCCGTAAACTCTACCGCAGCGGCGAGAGCGAGTACATGATAAACGGCCGCCAGTGCAGACTCAAGGACATCAATGAGCTTTTCATGGATACAGGTCTTGGCAGGGACGGCTACTCCATTATCGGTCAGGGACGTATCGCTGAGATCGTCGGTGCAAAGAGCAATGAGCGCCGTGATATATTTGAAGAAGCGGCAGGTATCTCGAAGTTCCGTTATAAAAAGCTTGAAGCGGAGCGAAAGCTCTCAGCGGCGCAGGAGAATCTGCTCCGTCTGACAGACATACTCTCCGAGCTGGAAAACAGAGTAGGACCGCTTAAAACTCAGTCTGAAAAGGCTCAGAAATTCATAAAGCTTGCCGAGGAAAGGAAGCGGCTGGAGATATCCGTATGGGTAAACCGTCTGGATGAGCTGAAAGGTCAGCTTGAGGAACTTGAAAACAAGATACTCATAAAGCAGAATGAGTATGAGAATATAGAAAATGACATACAGCGTGAGGAGGATAAGATCTCCGAGGGCTACAGAAAGATGCAGGAGAGCACTATTCGTTCTGACGAGCTTAGAATGAAGATGATCGAAGAGGAGCAGGAGTCCTCGGCCATGAAGTCAGATATCGCTGTATACGAAAACGATATCAAGCACTGTCAGGAGGCTATCGAGGCTGCAAGGAAGAATATTGAGAACTCCGAGGAGTCAAGAGCTGCACTCGAAAACGAAAAGGCCTCTGCTGAGAAAAAACTCGCAGAGCTTGAAGATGCAAAGAAACAGCTCGAAGGAGAGATAGCTGAGACTACCGCTTCCTTTGAAAAGGCAGAGCAGGCAAACTCCGAGCTGGGCGACAGCATGGACAAGGCCGGCAGTGAGATAAACAGTCTCTACATAAAGCAGAGCGAGCAGCGCTTCACGATAGAATCTGCCAAATCCTCTATAGAAGAGGAGAAAACAAGGCTGGAACAGCTCCGTGAGAGCGGCAGCGAATTTGGTCAGAAGCTTGAAGACTACCGCAGTCAGCTTGCAGCAAGCAATGAAGAGAAGTCGAAGAACGAGGAGCGTTCAGGAGAACTGAAAAACCGCCTGACCGGACTTGAAAAGCTGTATACCTCCCGTAAGAACGGCTTCGAGCAGGCTAAAAATGACTTTGAAAAGGTCCTCTATGAATTGAAGGACAAGCAGCAGCGCCGCAAGATACTCACCGATCTCGAAAACAATATGGAGGGCTTTGCAGGAAGCGTAAAGCAAGTACTCAAGGCTTCAAAGCAGGGACGTATCGGCGGAGTTTTCGGCACCGTTGCACAGAATATAAGCGTTGCAAACGAGTATGCAGTGGCAGTTGAGACAGCCCTGGGCGGCGCAATGCAGAATATCATCGTTGAGAATGAGGATATCGCAAAGCGCTGTATCCGTTTCCTGAAGGAGCAGCATGGAGGCCGTGCCACATTCCTGCCGATAACCTCGGTAAAGGGAAGAGAGCTCAGCGAGCCGGGTATCGAAAACTGTGAGGGCTTTATTGCCAATGCCAGCAGGATAGTAAAGTATGATCCGAAGTTCAGCGGCATAATCGCCTCGCTTCTCGGACGTATAGTCATTGCTGAGGATATCGATACAGCTACACTTATCGCCAAGAAGTACGGCTACAAGTTCAGGATAGTAACTCTTGACGGTCAGGTCATCAACGCCGGCGGTTCATTTACCGGAGGCTCCGCACAGAAGTCCGGAGGTATGATAAGCCGTAAGAATGAGATAGACACTCTTGATTCTGAGATAGAAAGCCTTACAGAGCAGCGTGACAAGCTTCGTGTAAACGCTGAGAAGCTCCGTGCTGAGGCAGAGAAGCTCCGTTACGATACGGAATCCGCAAAGGAAGAGCTCTCACGTACAGAAGCTGATGCTATCCGCATAAATGCAGAGATATCCAGCCTTAACTCACTGATCGAGCAGACCGGCTCACAGTCCGAAAGCTCCGGCAGACAGATATTCGAGGCAGAGCAGCGCATAGCTGCGGCAGAAAAGACTATAGAGGATACTGAAAAAGCTCTTGCTCAGACAGCCGAGGACATAAAGGAAGCCGAGGAGAAGCGTGCTCAGGGAGAGGATTCCCGTGAGAAGCTCCGTTCACAGAGGGCAGAGCTCTCCGAGAAGCTTTCTGCATTGAAGATACGCAGTATCGAGCTCATGAAGGATACACAGTCCGCAGAGCAGGAGATACAGCGCATAGCTGCTTCAATGGATGAGCTCAGTCAGGGCAGCAAGCGCTTTGAGGAGGAGATCGCTCGCCAGAACGATATCATCTCCCACAAGGAGATAGAGATAAACCGCCTTAAAGAGAAGCTTGCAGGCTTCAAGGACAATACCGCATCCTATAATGAACAGATCAGACGCTGTCAGGAGATACATACCGAGCAGAACAGACTGGTCAACGAGCTGAACAAGGGACTTAAGGAGTTCAATGAGGCAAAGGAAAAGCTCTCCCGTGATATCACCATGCTTGAGGAGAGACGTGAGGCAAGGCGGCGTGATAACGATTTTATCCGCAATCAGCTCCACGACGTATATGAGCTGACACTTACCGAGGCACTTGAATTTGCCGAGAAGATAGAGGATATGGCTGCCGCACAGCAGGAGCTCAATCTTATAAAGAAGAAGATAAGAGACCTGGGCAGTGTAAATGTAGATGCTATCGAGGAATACCGTGAGGTATCCGAGAGATACGAATTCATGTCCGCACAGATCGCAGACGTTCAGCGTTCAAAGGCTGAGCTGGAAAAGATCATAACCGGTCTTACTGAGGATATGTGCAGGATATTCTCAGAGAGCTTTGCGATAATCAACTCCAACTTCAAGGAGATATTTGTGGAGCTCTTCGGCGGCGGTAAGGCTGAGCTGATACTCACTGATCCGGAAAACGTTCTGGAATCAGGCATAGAGATAAGTGTGGCACCGCCCGGAAAGGTCATAAAGAACCTGATCTCACTTTCGGGAGGAGAGCAGTCCTTTGTGGCGATAGCGATATACTTCTCGATACTCAAACTAAGGCCTGCACCGTTCTGTATACTGGACGAGATAGACGCAGCCCT
>LVAK01000042.1 GCA_001604035.1 Clostridiales bacterium Firm_05 | reverse complement strand
AATGTTATATCATCTGAACATTATGAATACTGGCAGTCAACAAGTCTCTGATTACCTGCAAGATATCTGTCAAGTATATCCAGGTCAGTAGTGTTAACATATCCGTCACCGTTCATATCAGCAGCATAGTAACAAGCTGTCTTATTGTTCAGCTGCTTGCAGTGATACGGGATAGAGCTTGTTCCGTTCAGGTATCTGCTGAGGATAAGTCTGTCGGAAGAGTTTACTACATCATCATCGTTGATATCGCCGATCATAACAGTAAGTGCCTTTACACAGATGTTCTTATCGATGCATACATCAGCATCGATATCAGCATATGTCTTTGAGTAGTAGTCTGAATACTGTGACTTTGTGATAAGGTTTCCGTTACGATCCTTGATCTTGTACTTGTACTCGATCCTTGCATTCTTGTTCATGTTGCACTCGTTGCCGATACCCCATTCAAGGCTGTGTGAAGCTGTATCATATGCCTCGGAAACGATCTTGCAGATCATGCCGCTGTTCTGCGGAGCAGTGTTCTTGTTATGTGTGATATGGAAATATCCAATGGAGCCGTACTGAGAACCGCTGCCATTAATGGTCCATGAGAAATCATAGAGAGCATTGGCATCGTTAGTTCTTGCTGCGCCATGTGAACCAGGGCCTACAACCGGGCAGGAATTGTATGAGTAATACTCCAGCTCAAGATCATGGAATCTGCTGCTTGTTGATGCATTCTTATCGAAATAGAAATATGTTCTATAAGTTGTGTGCTTCTGATTTGTAGCTGCTGTAACATTCATTGCAGTTGACATTGCTGATGAAGTACAAAGAGCTGCTGCTGCAATAACTGCTGCGAATTTCTTAAAACTTTTCTTCATTTTTTTTAATATCCTTTTTATGAATTTCACGAGCCGTCGACATCTCTGTAGATAATTATAACTCTTTGCATTAAAGGTCAGAGCATTTGTTGCACAGGGTTAACATCGTTATTTTGCACATGATTGCTATTGCTTTTTTGCAAATACTTTTTTAAATGTATCGCATACACAAGGAGCAACTATCCGCACTATTGTGAGGTGCTCAACAATCCACTAAAAAATCAAAATTTATTGCTATAATTAGCGCTTTTCTTAATACTTGAATAATAAAATTATATTGCCATATCAATAAATTGATCGCAATCATTATAACTTTTTTCATGCTCATCAGTTTTGCTCCATTTTTTGTATTTTTCCCCAATTAATCGAAGGGAGTGTATTCCAGCTCCTGCCAATTGCAGGAATCAAGAGCAGCCTGGAATCTGTCGGCTGTCTCCACACTATGACTTACTTCTACTCCGCCTTCATAACAGACATCATAAGAGTATTTATACAACGTCTTCATAATATTTCCTTTTTCAAATTTCAGAATAGTTCCTAAGTCATCACCGCCTTCATTCAGATGGATCAGATTCTTCTCAGGGCAGATCATTATATTGCCGTAAACATCGATATTTCCGCCAATTTGTCCGAAATATGCACCATCTATATCATTATGTTTTGATCCTTTAAAATCGATATAATAGTATGCTCCTCTATACTCCTCTCCGGTGTATACAAGCATTGACTGAACATAACCATGACTGAGTGTATATTCTTTAATAAAAAGCTCAGGGATACCGTCACCGTTCACATCAGCATATGCATATTCCATATCATTATCTTCAAGTTCATCTGTATTGTACCAATCCTCTTTAACTCTTTTGCGGGCAGCATCTAACTCCTCCTGAGTGATATCAGTACGGTCAGTATCAGGATTTTCAGCAATGAATAGTGAATCTGTGATCAATGCACCGTTTGATTTGTTATCATCTTCCGGTTTGGTTGTTTCCGTTTTTTTAGTATTTTCTCCCGCTTCATCATACGGCGTGTATTCCAGATCCTGCCAGTTATATAAGTAATAAGATGCTTCAAATTTATCCCGGGCTTCAGTATCGTTTGGATCAGAAAGCTTATAATCCCGAACTCCTCCGATATAATAGCCGGAATCATTCAATTCAAATGCAGTTGCTGCAGTATTTCTTTTGTCGAGCCAAAGGATTTTTGAAAAATTATGACCGGTAAAAATATCCTCAGTGCTTACATATATGAGATTTTTTTCCGGACATATATTTATAACATCTCCGCCTATATTGTTCTCCACAGTCTCATGCTCTGATACACTGCTATTAAAATGAGCGCTTTTATACTCCTTGCCGTCATATACGAACATTTTCTCACCGCCACCCCCATTAGCGGAATATCTGACAAAGAGCTCCGGGATATCGTCATGATTTATATCATTGAAGGAATAGCCGATGTCCCATATTTCGCTCCTGTCCTTACTGAGTGAATCAAGATATCTCATGCAGGCAGCGTCAAGTTCTTCCTGAGTGATATCAGTGCGGTCAGTATAAGGATTCATGAATATATAATTCGCATTTACATCTATACCCTCGCTTTCCGGCTCAGTTGCAGTGCTTTCAGCCGCTGTCGTGACGATCACCTCTCCTGCCGGATCAGAAACTGTATTCTCCGGTGAGGCGTTGTGCTTATACAAAAACATTCCGCCTGCGATCAGTGCCACAGCCGCTGCCGAACAAGCCGCAAAGCCTATTATACGTGACAGTCTGCGGTGCTGGATCATCTCTGTACCTGAGACCTGCTCCGCATACTCCATTGTTTCCGGAACCTTCTGGCTATTCATCTGCTTTCCGCTTGCTGCTGAATATTTATCCATTGTTATCTTCAGCATCCTGTCTCTTGCATTTTTATCGATATTCATATTATCAGTACCTATCTCCTCAACGGAATCTAAATCCGAATTTTCGAGGATATCAAATCCTATCTCCTTGTTGCTGCTCATATGCTTCCCTCCTTCATATCGTAACCCTCAGCCATGAGAAGTGCCTTTAGCTTTTTAAGAGCCCTGCTGCACCTCATCCTCACCGTTGCCGGCGACATTGAATGTTTATCTGCTATCTCATTTGAATTCATGTTGTAATAGTATTTCTGGAGAATGATATCTGAATCCGGCTCTCCCAGGCTCTTTATAAGCCGCAGCATAGTGCCCTGCATAATGCTGCGATCTGTTTTCTCCTCCAGTCTTTCATCGTCAGCAATCTCCCCTGTTTCATCAGCGATATAGACGGTATTGCTGTGCCGGATAATACTTCGGTATTTCTGAACAGCCGTGCGGCTTGCAATGGTTCCGATAAGTGCTTTCAGGTCGCCGCTGAAGCTGCCTTTGCTGTCAAAGTGCAGGAAGACTGCGGAAAAGACATCTCCCACACATTCCTCCATATCCTCCC
Organism: Clostridiales bacterium Firm_05; assembly: GCA_001604035.1. GTDB lineage: Bacteria > Bacillota > Clostridia > Oscillospirales > Ruminococcaceae > Ruminococcus. The sequence goes on along the minus strand of LVAK01000042.1, from coordinate 3,268 downwards.
GGCTTCCGCAGCTCCGGAGCTTGTTGTATACAATTGCGCAGACAAAATTCAGATATTCGTCAAACAATGCTGTCTGCGCCGCATACGGATCCTCATTGTACATACTGCGATATTCGTTATCAGTCATAGGACCACCTCTTTTATGTAAATTCAAAAGCGTTGAGCTCGTATGTGCTTTCATAATATATACTTGCTCAAACGCATCAAAGTGTAACACGTTTTTCAAAAAATTTTTTTCAGGTTGAACTTTCGTTTTCTGTCAGTTATAATATACCATATGCAGGGACGATAATCAACTCTGTTATTTCCCTTTATGAAAGAACTTGCAAAACAAACAGTGTTAATGTATAATATACAATGAAAAAAATGTACAGGAGATCAGCCTATGACACTACAGCAACTGAAATATATTATCATGATCGCAGAGACCGGCTCCATAACCATGGCGGCCGAGCGCCTGTTTATCGCCCAGCCAAGCCTTTCAAAATCTGTTGCGGAGCTTGAAAAGGAAATGGGTATCACTATCTTCAACCGCAGCAACAGAGGCGTGTACCTCTCAGAAGAGGGCACGAAATTCCTATCATACGCCCGCCAGGTCATAGAACAGGCAGAGCTGCTGGAAAGGGAATACAAATCAGCTCCGCCGCCAAACAGAGCCTTTGCAGTGTCTTCACAGCATTATGCATTCGTGGTCAACGCATTCGTGGAGCTCGTCCACGAATACGGCCGGGACAAGTACGAATTCACTCTGCGTGAGCTCAAGACAGCGGAGATCATCGAAGATGTCCGCACCCACCGCAGCGATATCGGCATATTGTACCTCAGCAATTTCAACCGTGAGGTCATCCGCCACATCCTGCAAAACGAGGAGCTGCGGTTCGAGCCGCTTTTCACTGCCAGACCTCATGTATTCGTGAGCCGCAGCAACCCACTTGTAGGCAGGAAAACAGTAACGCTCTCCGATCTGAGTGCCTTCCCACGGCTTACATACGATCAGGGTGTCAAGAACTCCTTCTACTTTGCAGAGGAGCTTCATATAACTGCTGAAAGCCAGAAGAATATTGTGGTATCGGACAGAGCTACGCTCTTCAATCTTCTGATCGGACTGGACGGCTACACGATCTCTTCCGGTGTACTCAGCGAAGATCTGAACGGCAGCAATATTGTCTCGATCCCGCTTGAAAGCGATGAGGCAATGGAGATCGGCTACATTACCACTACTGACAGGCCAATGAATGATATTACCCGCCGGTATCTTGAACACCTCAGGCAGTACATTACTGATTACTCATCCTGACATAGCTTTTAGCTATGGCACTGCATTTCTTTTTGATATTAACACATTTCTGAAAACTGTGATATAATAAATGCATACTAAAAGCATATCGGAGGAATAGGAAATGAATACAACAATTATCGGATACCCCAGAATAGGCAATTTACGTGAACTTAAATTTGCAAGCGAGAAATACTTCCGCAGCGAGATAAATGCTTCTGAGCTTGAAAAAGCTGCAAAAGATATCCGCACATATAATCTGGCTCTCCAGAAGAAGAGCGGTATCGATCTCATACCTTCAAATGATTTCTCATTCTATGACGGGGTGCTGGACACAGCCTTCCTGCTCAATGCCGTTCCGGCAAGATACACTTCTCTTGGTCTTTCCACACTGGATACATACTTTGCTGCCGCAAGAGGATATCAGGGACAAAACGGCGATGTTAAGGCTCTCGCAATGAAAAAATGGTACAATACCAACTATCACTACATGGTTCCGGAGATTGATGACGAAACTGAGATACGCCTTGCAGGCACCAAGCCATTCGTCCTTTTCAGTGAGGCGCTTGAAAACGGTGTCAAGACGAAGCCCGTAATTGTTGGCGCATATACTTTCCTTAAGCTGGCAAGATACAAGGGCAAAAAAACTGCGGCAGACTTCATCGGCCAGACCGCAGCTGCATATTCCGAGCTTCTTAATAAATTCAGTGAACTCGGCGCAGAGTGGGTACAGTTTGATGAACCTTCCCTTGTCAAGGATATGACTGCTGAGGATATCGAAACATTTGTATCCCTTTACAGTAAGATACTGCCGAACAAGGGAAATGTCAAGGTAATAGCACAGACATATTTCGGTGATGTACGTGACTGCTACAAGGAGCTTTGCCGCCTTGATTTTGACGGCATCGGCCTTGATTTTGTAGAGGGCAAGAAGTCTCTGGAGCTTGTTAAGAGCAGCGGATTTCCCAAGGACAAGACTCTGTTTGCCGGAGTTGTTAACGGAAAGAATATCTGGCGCAACAACTACGCCTCCACACTCCTTATAATAGACGAGCTGAAAAAATATGCATCTGATATCGTCCTGAGCACATCCTGCTCACTCCTGCACGTTCCATGTACCCTTGCAAACGAGACAAAGCTGGCAGAAAGTTTCAAAAAACATTTTGCATATGCTGAGGAAAAGCTCACTGAGCTTGCTGATATAAAGAAGATAACCGCTTCTGCTTCTCCTCTGGAAACCGAGGAATACCGCCGCAATGCTGCTCTCCACAGTGAGCCTCGCTCCGGCAGGAACGACGCTGTAAGAGAAAAGGTGGCAAAGCTGACAGAGAAGGATCTCGTAAGACTGCCGGCATTTGCCGAGCGTGAGCGCATCCAGAAGGAGCGCTTCAAGCTTCCTCTTTTCCCGACAACTACAATAGGCTCATTCCCACAGACTGCCGATGTAAAATCCACAAGAAAGTCCTACAGAAACGGCGATATCTCCGACAGTGAGTACGAATCCTTTATCGAAAAGAAGATAGCCGAGTGCGTGGCTTTACAGGAGGAGATCGGGCTTGACGTTCTTGTTCACGGCGAATTTGAGCGAAATGACATGGTAGAGTATTTTGGCGAATGCCTTGACGGATACATCTTCACAGAAAAGGCCTGGGTACAGTCCTACGGCACACGCTGTGTAAAGCCGCCGGTAGTATGGGGAGACATATCCCGTGCAAAGCCAATGACAGTCCGCTGGTCAGTGTATGCACAGAGCCTTACTGATAAGCCCATGAAGGGAATGCTCACTGGTCCTGTGACCATACTCAACTGGTCATTCCCCCGTGAGGATATAACACTGAAGGAAAGTGCTTTCCAGATAGCTCTTGCTATCCGTGAGGAGGTGCTTGACCTGGAGGCAAACGGAATAAGCATAATCCAGGTAGATGAAGCGGCTCTCCGTGAAAAGCTGCCTCTGAGAAAGTCTGACTGGCGTGAGGATTACCTTGACTGGGC
>LVAK01000041.1 GCA_001604035.1 Clostridiales bacterium Firm_05 | reverse complement strand
TCAGCTTGTCCTGCGTGGAGAGTATCTCCGCTATCTTTTGCTGTTCGGGGAGTGGGGGGATTATAACATCGACTTGTGCCACTAAATCTTTATTGAGGTTTTGAACTCCACTTCCAGCAGATAGCATATCATATTGCCTTTGAATATTATGGTGGCACAGTAAATAGTAAAAGAATTCTAAATCAAAATAATCGGAATAATTGCTTATAACTAACCAACCATCATGGATACAACCAGATGTTTTTAATATATATGGGCGACCGTAACTCATAGAGTTTGAAAGCAAAAAATCTCCTTCAAATACCTGCCTTGACTTTCTTGCTCCTTCGGGTTTTATTTTTTCTTTAGTTGATGAGATGTATTTTCCGCCAACACTTGTATCGCCTATTTTTATCCAATTGATTCCATTATTATCATCTGTTATGTAGTCTTCTATTGGACGTGGTGAGCCACCTCTGTTGATCTCACATATCTTTTTCATCTTTGATAATTCCCACTCCACAGGTACAATACCGACTTTCGTTTTCTTGTAGCCTTCGGGGATAATGCCGCTGTTTATGGCGGCTATGCGCTCTTTTATCTCTTTATCCATACTGCTCACATCCTGTTTACCTTATTTATCAGCGCCTTGTAATAGGCTTCTTTCTGCCTTATCTGCCTTTCCAGCAGAACTATTTCCTGTCGGGAAATATTATAAAGCTCAACCACCTGCCGCTGACGTTCAAGCGTAGGCAGTTTTATCTCAGTCTCCCCGACCATAGTGGGCTTTATCTGTTTAAGCATACCCGTACAGCTCATGCGGAATGCCTTTTTTATGCGGTCTTTGTTCAGATACCACGCTATATACTGCGGCAAAGCCTTCGTTATATCAACTCTCACCACAACGAAGTGCGACGGTATGACCAGTCCCGCATATTCCTCTGTGATATATGCCGCCGTGTACGGCTCGGAAGTCTTGACAACTATGTCTCCAACCTGTGTGAGATAGTTCGTAGAGAGCTCCTCCGAAGCGTAAAACGGTATCGTTTCATCTGTATTTATAGTACCGTCGTCATTGACAGCTTTCAGATTCAGCTGACGGTATTCCCAGCTTTTATCGGTAGTTTTGGCTTCTTTCCGTGACAGAACAAGACCTGTTTTCACGGCAGCCAGATTGGTAAGTTCCATAAGTCCCTCCAACAATCTTTTGTTATGATGCTAATGTAACATCATATTCCGAATAAAACACCGCACATAATACAGAATTAATATTCGTCATGTGCGGTATGTAACTTTTGCTTGGCTATAGTATAGCATATTAAATCGGATTTGTCAATAGCTTTTTGAAAATAATTTTGTTATGACGTAAATGTAACAAAACCTCTATTAAAACATCATAACATTATTTCATAGAAAAAGTGTGTCACGGTGACACACTTTTTATTACTCATTATATATTTGAATGATTATTAGATTTCCACTCGTCTGCTATCTGGGTACGATAAATATAGATTTCAGCTTCTAATTTATGAAGAAAAATGTCTTGATCATGACCGGGAATAATATTTTCTATTCTGCAACGTTCGATTTCGTCTTTCAATCTATTTCTAAATTCACCGTTTCTTGATTTTAACTTATTAACATAATACATATCCTCTTGGACAATAGCTTTTAATTGAAATGTTTGTTGAGAAAGATAATCGTTTAGTGCAGTTATATGTATATCATACGGACCTTTAGACTTCTTCCTGCGCTTTTCATTCTTAAGGATGTTAAGATGTTTGCTTTTACACGAAGTATCACCGCAACAATCATTATTCTCACTACCGAAAAAGTATTTCTTACAATACTTGCATTTACATATGTGTAATTTTTTATTATGAATAATAGAACTCAAATCATAAAACAAATGTGAAAACAGCTTATCGGCTTTATGATATATTTCATTCCTATCATGACTACGGATCACATATTTTATATCGTCCCAATCAAGTACCTGAATACAGCTATTTGATTTTAAATTGAAGTAATACTCATAATTGATTGCATTACGTATTTTATCAAATTCGTTATTAATACTTTCAATTGTGCTTTTTAATGACCTTTCCAAGATAACAGCTTTAATTGAAGCTCTCTCCTTGAGAAAAAAATTATAAATATAATCGGTGTAATATCTTGTAAAATACTTAGAGCTGTTATTGATAATATCATATAATTCTTTAAGTGTATTATGAAACAGAGCAATCTCCCTTGTTAAAAGAGAAAATAGCCTTTCTTTCAGATTTTCAAAATCTGAAAATATAGTGTGAAACTCTATAATATCATTAAGTAATTCATTGAAACTAATAGTAGTATAAACATCAGCAGGAATACTTTCCCAGGAGTTTTGTTTCTCGTCTTTTGTTAACATAACGACTTTATTGTTTGCAAAATCAATGCTATAATACGTGGCTGTTTGGGTATTTTCCTTTTTTTTCATGTTTTTACACCTTTCTGTATAACGTAAAATAATATTAACGTTATAAATATTATATTATGAATAGTCTCAATTGTCAAGTTGTTAATGCTCTATATTATAATTATAACGTAAAATTATAGATTTTGAAAAAAGAGTAGAGTAAGATATAGTAGTCAGCAAAAAGTTAGCTGACAATGCAACAACTTTTATGAGGTTGCAAACTATTATTATAGAGTGCTCTAATATAATGCGAAAGGTGATGATAATATATTGAACAACGAAACAGAATGGACAAAGCCAACGCCACTTCGTTCTGACGGTTCACAACTGACATTGTTTCCTTTAAAAGCTATGCCTGACACGCTAAGAGAGATGGCTTCAGCTATCGCTATAACGACATCTACTGATGCTGCTATGGCTGGTACAGCGATTTTATCTGCGGTAAGTTATTGCTTTTCAGGAATGTATAGAATGGCAGCAAAACGTGACCATACCGAACCGCTTGTCCTTGACGCACTAATTGTAGCAGAGCCGAGCTTCAAAAAGTCTCCTGTAATATCAATGGTCAAACAGCCATACATTTTGTTTGCTCATGAGTGGAATGAAAAAAACAAAAGAGAAATATATAAAAGTCAGGCTGAACGCAGGATACTGGAGAACAAACTTATGTATCTTGAGAAGAAAGAAGGAGTGACCGCAGACGATATCGCTGAACTTCAAACTCAGATCAGTAACATTCGTCAAAGTAACTTTCGCAGAATAGTTGTTGACGATATTACTCCTGAGTCACTTGTCACACAGCTTGAAGAAAACGATACATTGCTTATGATCTCGGACGAGGCAGGAATGCTTGGGAATTTCAGCGGAAGATACAGCAATAATATACCAAATCTGGATTTACTATTGAAATCGTGGAACGGTGAGACGTATATCAGCGATCGAGCAACGAGATCGAGCATAATACTGAAAAAGCCGTATATGTCAATCTGCCTTGCTTGTCAGCCGTATGTTTTTGATAGTATGATAAATAATATGGCGTTTCGTGGCAGCGGTTTGATTGCGAGATTTGTATATTGTTTCCCTGTAAGCAATATCGGTTCACGGCGGTATGATACTCAACCTGTTCCAGAACAGATTGCGTCAGATTATGCTAATCTTGTGTACAAGCTTCTTGACGGCAAATTTGCATATCATACAGCAGAAGAAATGTATCTCCATTTTGATGAAAATGCTTACAATGAATTTGTATCTTATTACAATAACAAGATTGAACCGCAGCTTATAACGGATATGGCTTTTTGTAAGGACTGGGGCGGAAAGTATCACGGTCTGATATTAAGGCTTTGCGGTATAATTCATTGCATAAAATGCTCATTGAATGGAAGAAAACCTGAGAACGAAAGTGTTGCTATTGATACACTTAGCGATTCTGTAGAAATTGCAGAATACTATCGTGAACAAGCAATCTATGCTTACAGCTTAGGAGATGTGGATATTGCAACGGTTAAGGCGGAGAGGGTGCTGAATAAAATACGCTCAAAACACATTCAATGTATCAGGCAGAACGATCTGTATAAGCTGTGCAGATGTACTCTTTTCAAAAACGCAGCGGATTTTTCAGAAACGGTTGATATGCTTGAAGAATATGACTATCTACACCGAGTGATCATTCCAGGAGCAAACGGTAATAACAAAAGTGCAATACTGATATTTATAAATCCCAATATCTGAACTATCGACATTTTCGACATTTTCTGGATCGATTGTGCTGAAAATGCTGAAAGTTCATAAAACTATAAGTGTAAAAGGAAGGTATTAAAAATGAACAATGATACAAAGACAATCATAAACAATATATTCGATGAGCTTTTTGCTTTGCAGGAAAGCATTGATGGAGGTACGGAGAACTCTGTAAAAACAAAAGAAAGTGAACCTCCTAAAGTTGAAATGCTTACTATAAAAGAAAGTGCTGCAATTATAAGCGGACTTTCAGAGCATACTGTCCGGAAACTTGTTAAGCAAGGCAAAGTAAAATCAATAAGAACTGGTGAAGGAAAGAACGGAAAAATCCTTGTCAACAAAGCTGATCTTGTAGCGTATTTCAATGGTAAGGAGAGCTGAAATTGATCGATGAAGAAAGGCTTTCAGAAATACGTCCACTGCTTGAAAAAAGAAGCGGACTTGACATAAGTGATGCGCTGATTTTTAACGCTGACTATCTTACATATTGGGAGAAAATATACTACAAATTTGAGATAGAATATCTTCTTGAATACTATGATGTCGAAGAAGATGTTCCGTTCTGATTTTGAGTGTATTTCAATATGTCTCTTGGTCTGATTTTTACATCAAAATCTGACATAGGATCAGCGTTTTCACGTTCGATGTTCTTCATCGTTAACGTGTTGTATTGAATGATCAATCCGCATATAAATCATTCAATCTTAGCCTCGCAGAGCCCCGTATGCACTTTTGATAGTCGGGTAAGGCTGTCATAAGTGCTATGGGGTTACTTGCGGCATTCGCAAGTAATTCCGGCTCTCCGAGCCGTTGATTTCTCGATCTGCGTATCGTTAGAAATCAACCAGCCTTTCAAGGCTGGTTCGCAGCATAAGCTGTGTCTTATGCGTATTATTTTTCCTCGTCAGAGGAATCAAAAAAGGAGACCTGCCATGAATGAAAAATCTATCTCTATGTGTCAGGGCAAGGGCAGCCTTTCACATAATAATCGTGACTTCTCTGCGAAGAATATTGACCGCTCCAGAACAGCCGACAATATCGTTTTTGTACAGCAGGATCTGGGTGAAGCTTATAAGAAAATATTCGGTGATGCCATAGAGAAATATAATACTCGCCAGAAAAGAAATGACCGGAAGATTTCCGACTACTTTCAGCACTTGTTCAATCGTTCTCCGGGGACGAGTGTGGTCACAGGAACTAACAAACAAAAGAGCTTTTATGAAGATCTTGTACAGATAGGAACTAAGGAGGATACCGGAGTTGGTTCTTCAGATGCGAAAGTTGCCGCTGATTGCCTTCAGGAATATATGGAGGGCTTTCAGAAAAGGAATCCGAATTTCTATGTATTTAATGCAGTAATGCACCTCGATGAAGCAACTCCTCATTTGCATATCGACTATATCCCTGTCGGACATTTTAATAAGGGAATTGATACAAGAAACGCTATGGCAAAAGCACTTGAAGAAATGGGACACGGTTCAGGTGCAAATGCGATAAATCGTTGGCGTCTTTCTGAGTGGGAAGTCCTGCGAAAAATATGCTCGAAACACGGCATAGCTATTTCCGAACCAAAGAAGTCAAGAGGATACAGTTTTGCTGCTCAGGAGTATGGTGAACACAAGGATAGGATCAGAGAACTTGAGCTTGAAGAAACTGAGATCAATGCTAAGATTTCTGAGAAACTTTCAGAAGCCGAGGAACTGAATAAAGATTATGAAAATAAGCTTACTCGTCTAAATGAAATCCTCAATTATATCCCTGATTTTGAAAATGAAGGAAAAATAGAAAGCAAGTGTATATCAATAGGTCAGGAGATCAAGGAAATGCTTTCAGGAAAGCTTTCGATCATGAAGCATAAAGATGAAATAATTGAAAAAATTCAGAAGCTATGTAAGCTTGTAAAGCAAATCAATGATAACCTTTATAAGTCGAGTGATACAGTTTTTGTTCTCAGAGAGGAATACAGCAAGTGCCTGAAAGAACGAGACGGTCTTAAAGAGCAAATTAATATTTCTGAAAGTCGTTATACAGAGCTGAAAAATGAAAGTTCTGAGCTTCAGGCTCAGATGAAAGAGAATACAGAATTGGTAAGCCTGTTGATGCGATATGATCCGATTGAATATACTAAAATAAAAGAGATTCATAGGAATATTTGTCAGCAGCAGTATAATGAGACTGAGAAAAGTTTGGATAAAAAAAGAGAGCGGATCAGGATCTCGAATTGTAATAAAATAAGGTAATACTTCTGAAAATTAAAATTTTTACTTGACTATTTTACGAAAGAGAGTTATAATGTAGTTAACAGGAGTATGCCATAAAATATATATGATAGAAAGGAATCATATTTATGGCAACTATAAGAAAAAGAGGAAACACCTATCAGATAAGAGTATCCTGCGGATACGACATTTTAGGAAATCAGGTCATACAGAACAAGACCTGGACTCCTGATAAGGATATGACGCCTAAACAAATTGAGAAAGAACTGAATCGACAGGCAATCTTGTTTGAGGAAGCCTGCAATAGCGGCTATCAGAACACTGCTGTCAAGTTTCAGGACTTTGCTCAGGAATGGTTCAAGGTGTATGCGGAAACGAAACTAAAAACTCAGACAATACGCAATTATCACAATTGTGAGAAAAAGGTCTATAAGGCAATAGGTCACTTGCGGATGGACAAGATCAATCCTCGAACGATACAGTCGTTCATAGTTGATTTAGCCGGAGAAAAGAGATATGATCTCAAAGGCAGAGAGCTTCCACCGTATTCGCCTAAAACAGTTCGGAACTACATATCATTTATCTCAACAATTTTTGATTATGCAATAAAAATGCAGATGTTGTCCGATAATCCGTGTAAAAACGTAGTTATGCCGTCTAAAAAGACAAAAGAACGCAAGCTCTATACTCTTGAGGAAGTTCAGAAAATGCTTGATTTGTTTGAGGAAGAGAGTGAAGCAAACTACAAATACACGATATTCTTCACATTAGCGGCATTTACCGGACTTCGCAGGGGCGAACTGCTTGGACTTGAATGGAAAGATATTGATTGGGAGAACGACCTTATCAAAGTAGTCAGGACTTCTGAATACACCAAAGAGAAGGGCATATACACCGATACGCCCAAAACTGAGAGCAGCAAACGTTTTATCAAGCTGCCGCCGGAGCTTATGCAGAAACTGAAGGATTTCAAGGCTTGGCAGGACGGCTACAAGGCTAAACTTGGTACGAAGTGGATAGAATGTGACAGGCTGTTTACAAAAACGGACGGTACTCCAATGGGAATGCGACAGGCATACAAGTTCTTTGAACGCTTTTGTGCGAAAACAGGTATGAGATTCGTAAACATACACAGCTTCCGTCACTTCAATGCATCCGTTCTTATCAGCAATGGAGTAGATGTCAAAACGGTGCAGGGCTGTTTAGGTCATAGCTGTGCAACAACGACTTTGAACATTTATGCTCATTCTTTTCAGGAAGCCCAGGTGAGAGCAATGGACAGTGTAGCAAGTTGCATTCTCAAGAAAAAAGCCACTTAAACCTTGTTAGTATCGTATAAAGGACAAATAAAGGACAAAACCACTTTTGGCATAAAACAGAAATAGCGGAAACGCCTGTATTTCGACGTTTCCGCTACCTTGAACTGGCAGGGGCAGAAGGACTTGAACCCTCGGCACGCGGTTTTGGAGACCGCTGCTCTACCAACTGAGCTATACCCCTATCGCTATTGAATTGACAACATAAATATTATACCAGAACGGAGTTCAAATGTCAATAGGCAACATAAATATTTTTGTTTTAACAATAACTTGTTGCATTAGGTATATAGAAAAAATATATCAAAGTTAGTATTATTTTTATACCATGCAATTAGAAACAGTCACTCCAAAGCAGCGTATATATCATTATTCAACATTTTCTCCAATAAAAGAACAATTATTTTGTTGATATTTTATTATTAACTTTTGGTTCAAGACTTGAAAAATAAAACAAAATATGATAGAATATATATTGAACTTATATAGCTATGCTATTTTTAGAGCTGATAATAATGATCTGGTCAGAGGTCATTTAATCTTCCGGACACCTCTTAAATCATCCGGAAAGCTCCGGCAAATAATCTCACTCTAACAACAATGATCTATTCTCACTACTTGAAAGGAATTTACAATGAACAAGATATCCCCCTACACACGCAGAGTTTTTTACTATGAGACAGACAAAATGGGTATCATGCATCACGCTAACTACATAAGGATCTTTGAAGAAACTCGTGTCGCATTTATGCAGCAGGCTGGTACTCCTTTTGAAAACATCGAAGCTCTTGGCATACTCATGCCCGTACTCTCTGTGGACAGCCGCTACAAAGCTCCTCTCCGGTTTGATGAGACTTTTGCAGTTTACCCAAAGGTAATAAAGTTCAATGGTACAACTATTGAGATGGACTACAAAGTGGTAAGCCGTGATACAGGAATGCTGTGTGCAGAAGGCAGTTCCTCTCACTGCTTCACCGACGAACAGCTCCACCCCATAAGACTGAAGCATAAATATCCGGATGTATATGAACTTTTCGCTTCATATTCCGGGATAGAGACATCAGATTAAACAATACATAAAAGCCCGAAAGCAGTATCATCGCTGCCTTCGGGCTTTTTATCACTGATTTCTTATCTTCATATTCCTGTCTATCTCACGATTTGCATCACGTTTTGCAGCATCGTCACGCTTGTCATACAGCTTCTTACCTTTACACAGTCCAAGCTGCACCTTTACCTTTGAATCCTTGAAATAAAGGCTCAATGGGATAAGCGACAATCCCTCCTGCTTTAACGTACCATACAGTTTATTTATCTCCCGCTTATGCATGAGCAGCTTTCTTACACGCATAGGATCGCGATTGAAGATATTGCCTTTTTCGTATGGTGAAATATGCATTCCCCTTACAAAAATCTCTCCCTTATCTATAGAGCACCAGGCATCCTTGAGATTCACTCCGCCCTGACGGATAGATTTCACTTCGGTGCCTACAAGCTCAATGCCAGCCTCATAGCTCTCAAGCACAAAATAATCATGTCTTGCTTTCCTGTTTTCCGCTATCGTCTTTGTACCTTTTGAACGCATATCATCATCTCCTGTCCGTTACAATTATACACTATACTCTCCATAATGTCAACAGCAAAAAATGTCGGCGCAGCACTCATCCTGAAGCAGCTGCGCCGGATAATTTTATTCTTCGATCTCGACATCTTCCTCTGGCTCTTCTGCCACATCAGACTCCTCTTCAGTCTTGATGAGAGCCTTGTTCAGCTTCTCGACAAGTGCTATGATATCCTCGATAGACTTGTTGATAAGGCCTGAGCTTTCATGAGTTGCGCTTACATTGTCATCCAGCGCACTGAAAGCGGAAATAGTCATTTCAAGTATGCTTATAAGCTGAGATACTGTATCCGCATCCATAGTCGGATTCTCGTTACAGAACGCAACAACATTCTGGAGGAGGTCCTTAACTACAGAAGCTCTCTCGCTAGTAGCATCTGTTGATTCGCCGATGTTGGACATATTCTCATGGATCTTTCCGATATCGTTCTTCAGCTTTCCTGAAAGCTCAAGACATTCGGCAGTGATCTCAGCAAGGTGTTCATGCTGTCTTGCCAGCTCTGAGTGTCTTGCTATGAGAACTGACTTAGCGTGAACGATACAGTTCTCGGGAGTATTCAGTCCACGGTATATAGCCACAGCCATATCACGGCAGGAATTATATCCGCAGGCATGGCAGTTATAGTTCTTCTCGTCATCGGTATGCTTGCCCATCTTCTCAAATACAGGCTCAAGCTGTGCAATACCGGGCATAGGTGTAGGCATTGAAGGCTTGTAATTTCTGAGGAAGTCAGATATTCTCAGTTCATCGTCAAACTTCTTGAAGAGTCTGTCCTCGCCTCTTCCCATAAGTCCGGTAGACTTGCGGCGGCTCTTGGCCTCAAGCTCGATATTTCTCATTGTAGCCATAACATCGAACACAGTCTGTCTTGTTCCTGAAGCCGGACCTACACTACATCCGAACTCACAGGAAAGTACATCAAACAGCTGCGGGTGCTTTGACTCAGGCATCTTGCCGTACATATCTATTTCCGGATAAACCTTGTGGACGCCCTCAGAGTTGGTGATATTCAGCTCGGGATTATGGAGCCAGAGGTTGTCTCTGAGTCCGCCCGGGCGTGAATAAACCGAACCGAGCTGTCCCTGGATCTCGTCAAATTTGTACTCATAGTCCTCGCCGGCATCAGTAGGTATATTGATACCGTTTCTGTCGAAATACTCCATGAGCTTCTTGATTGTCACATTGTATTCTACAAGTCCGGTCTCGACGAACTCAGACTTTCTTGCAATACATGAAGATAAAACAGCGATAGGATTGTTCCTTCTCAGATACTTCTTTATGTATGTTGCAGCACAGGCGATATGGCTGTGGATAGGTGCAAGATTCTTCAGCAGCTTTGGCTGATAGGTCTCGATATAGTTTACAACAGCAGAACAGGGCTGAGTTATTACATTGCCTATCTTGTTCTGCTCTATCATTCTGATGTGAGCCCATGTACATATATCTGCACCGAATGATGCATCAATGATAGTACATCCCTGTTTTCTGAACCAATCGAGAACGCCCTTCCACTTTGAAGGTAGTATCGTCTTTATTTCCGGTGCAGCAAGGATAACGATCTTTTCCCTGATCACCTTTGATAAGCACTCCTCAGTATCGTCGATATAATCTCTTGCACCATGATTACAGACTTTTACACATTCTCCGCAGGCTATGCATTTGTCGTTATTCACACTTGTTATAAATCTTCCGTCATCAAGCTGTCTTGTGGTATTTGCTTCCGGAGCCGGGCAGCTTCTGACACAAGCATTACAGCCCACGCATTTTTCCGGTTTTACAATAATGATCTCATTCATATATAAACTCCTTATTCAGCCGCAGATATGCAAATCAGTTTTTCTCAAGAGCCTTAGCCTTAGCAGCAAGCTCAGCAAGATTGATCTTTCCTGTCTTTTTTTCTGTCTGTTCTGTAACCGGCTCATCCTTTGCAGGCTCCGGGATATCTTCCTGTTTATCGCTTTCCTTCTTGCCAATAGATGCAGCCATTTGTTTAAGCTTGTCAAGCTCGTTCTTCTTACGCTGTTTTTCCTCTTCGCTCTGACTGTCGTTTCTCATTTTGTCATAGAGACTTATCGGCGGATCCGGAAGCTCAGGAACGTAACTGTCTGGCTGACGGAACACAGGGACTCCGCCCTCCTTCAAGGTATTCTCAGTTTTGTCGAGGAGCTGTGAAGCAGAATTCAGACGTCCGATGCCGTCATCTCTGAAGCCTTCAAGGACTCCGAGCAGAGATGATACCTGCTCTCTCATTATGTATACCTCATTGAGGGCTACCGACTTAAGGTTATTTGAAGCTGTTTCCATCTCCTCAGCCTTGTTCCTGGCCTCAGCTATGGTCTCAGCAGCAGTTCTCTCTGCCTCATATATTATCTGAGCAGCCTCAGCGTTTGCATCGCTGACTGTGCCCTCAGCTGTTTTTCTTGATCTTTCCTCTATCTCATCTGCTTTTGCCTTAGCAGCACTTTCAAGCATTGACGCTGATTTCTGAGCCTCTATAAACACATTGCTCAGCGCCATTGCCTCGTTCTGTGCTTCAAGCGCAGCCACCTTGGCATTAGCATTTTTAAGCTGTTCGTTCAGATCAGCGATAACGCCTTTCATTTCCTTTATCTCATCGGTATGTCCACGATTCTCATCATCGGATGCCTTGAGCTTTGTGTTGAGGGTGTCATTCTGGACCTGAAGCTGTGTCAGCTTTGTTCTCTCGGCAGCAAGGACTGCTTCATGTGCCTTTTCAATGTCCGTACCCTTTTTATACGATTCAAGCAGAAGCTTGGTCTCACGCAGCTCATTTCTCAGGTCGTACACCTGTGAATTCAGGTACTCCAGTCTGCGGACGACTTCGAGCTTGTCATAACCGCCAAAGGCAACGGTTCTGATAAATCTTGATTCACCCATGATAATATCCTCCTTGCAGCCAACACTGCCGGCATCATCTCCGTCAGTATATATATTGCTGTTCATTTATATAAAAATATTATACACCAAATCAGCAATATAGTCAATATAGATTATGTAGAAAAAAGGAGAAGAAATTATATTTTATGCACAAATCCTCCAATAGAAGATATCAGGTTGTATGTACTGTTTATTAATAATGTTGCATACATAAACTAAGTGGCAGAGCGCTCATACTTTCATGTAGTCCCCCACTGAGCCTACCAGCATTATAAAGAGATACAGTCCCCTCATCAGGCGGAATCGCAAAAATCACCGAGCCCGTATTTCAGGCTCGGTGATCCACTTTTCGTTAATAGAAGCCGGATAACAGCTCACATATTAAAGGAACTCTTCTTACCAATCATCCTCACTGGTTCTTATGAGCTCACGCACCTCTTCATTGTCATACAGTCCCAGGTCAAACAATCTGTCGGCCTGTTTTTTTGTGACACGGCCACGCTCTGTATAGACAAACTGTCCATGGCGGCGCTCCGAGCCATCCCAGGAATCGATTATCTTAAGCCAGCCTGCTCTGTCAAGGGCAAGCTCAGGGAATTTGGCACGGGGATAAAACTTCTTTGCCAGCATCTTGGCACACTTCGTATGGTTTGTATAGCTGCATGAATAGGTATCGCCCTCCGGTGACATCCAGCCCAGCTTGAACTCCGGCTGGTTCACGTAGAACATTCTTTCAAGTGGCAGCGGCACTTCCTCATCAGATTCTATTATCTCCACAAACTTCTTATCATCGGGATCGAAGGCGAAATAGCCTCCCCTGCCGTCAAAAACTACAGGGAGCTGTTCCTCTGTTATTATGTCCTCAAAGCCAGTGCCTTCAAGAAGCTCTATCGTATCTGCATACTGATAATAATATTGTCCGGTTTCAGAGCCATAAACAGCATACTTTTTCACGCCTTCACCCCCTTTTATCTTCAATAAGTATATTTTACCACTTTTCATACAACCTGTCAATTTAGAAATATTCCTCACCTTTCCTTTCCCTTTGTATAACTTGCACAAAACAAAATGCGGCCGCCCCGAAGGACAGCCGCAATATCGTTTCAACTTAGATATTAACTACTGTGTTTATCATGTTTCCGCCGTTCATCTTAGCGCTTCTCATTGCTGTGTCAAGCTTTACGAGCAGTGAGTTTACGTTGAGACAGTCGCCGGGGAGATAATGATATACAGCGCCTGAGCAAGGAAGCTGAACTGCAAGGTTGAGCACCTCGAAAGGACTGCTCATTACAGCCTGGATATTCTGAACGATACCCATTGCCTGGCTCTCAGATATCTCCTTATTGAACAGGAAGCAGAACTCATTACCTGTGATATTGTAGATCTCAGCAACATTGCCGAATTCATCCTTGAGCTTTTCGGCAACAGTTGCAAGGTACTCATCACCGAAGTCATAGCCGTATGTATCATTTATGCTTCTGAAGTTATCCATATCGAATACTGCTATGTTGAAGCGGTCAGATTCGAGTCTCTCGCTTACATCATTATCAAGAGCATAACGGTTCTTCATACCTGTAAGAACGTTCATAACAGCCAGATCGTTTGCCTTCTGTCTTGTAGACTTGAGCTTTGCATCGACCTCTGCAAGGTTTTTCTCACGCTCTTCGAGTTCGAGTCTTGCCTTCTTAGCTCTTCGAGCGATGAAGAATATAGCGACCTCACCGAGGACAGCAACAAGCAACATCATTACCATAAGGAGGTATGATGTCTTGGTATTAGCAGCCATCTTCTTGCTTGTATCTCTGTTAACGATTTCGATTGTTCCCTGAAGCATTTCTTGTGCAGTAACCTGAAGAGGATAGATATCCTGGGTATAAAGAGCATTCATGTCACCGCCGAAAGCACTTGCACCGGCAGCTTTTCCTGTCGTATCAGCCTTGTTCCACATTTCCTGGAACTGTTCAAGTCTTTCATTATATGTATTGATCATAGCCTTAGCATGACGGTATCTTCTGTTAGCATCATCAGATATACCTTCGATACTCTCAAAGTCTTCCATAGCCTCATGGATGTTATGGAAGTTGAGACGAGCATCTGCTGCTGCCTGGTGTATATCACCGATACCGGCAACAACGTGAAGTACATTCGAGTTAACGTTCTGAAGCTCACCATTCATTCTGTTGATGGAATTCATGGTCTTCTGGGTCTGCCGCGAAACCTGAGAGTTATTCCAGTAAATACGCTCAACAAGGAGTGTATTTATGACATAGATGACAGCAAGCAGAATAGCCGCAAATACATACGGTCTTGAATGTGATGTTTTACTTTTAGCTTTTGCCATTGTCTCTTACCTCCATTAATATGTATCAGGGTGCAGCAGAAGCTGAATGTAGTCGTCGTTGAGATTGTCGGCATCAACGTAGGTTACACCAGTATCCAGAGCTGACGGAATAGCATTGTCTCCTACAGCCTTATTAGCATAGGAAACGCCAACATATCCGATAGTATAGGGGTTCTGCACAACGAGACCGTCGGCAACGCCTGATCTGAGGTAATTGATCTCCTGTTCGTCAGAGTTGAATCCAACGACGTGGACTTTTCCTGCCAGTTCAAGTTCCTGTATAGCCTTGCAGACGCCGAGTGTAGTATTTGTGTTTGTTGCAAATACAGTCAATATCTTTTTACCGTCCTTGCCGCTGAGGTACTTCTTTGCCTCTTCATAAGCCGCATCAATGGTACTGCATCTCTGTGTATCATCGATAAAGCACGGCTCGAAAGCTGCCTTGAGTTCGCTCTCAGACGGCTGTCTGCCGCTGCCGCCTGTAAGATCGATGTTATCCTCCTGTGCCTTGAGAACCATCTGATTTACGCACTCTTCCTTATATCCTTCGATACGGGGCTCAGCAGTTGCTTCAGCAGTATGGCCTATGATAAGGATAGCACCAGTACCTACATCGAATATATCCTTAGCAGTCGCACCTTCTTTAGCAAACACCTCTCTGAGCGCAGCATTATTAAGAACTATTTCAGCTGAATGTCTTGCAGCAACCTTTCCCGCATCTGTATCTGATGAGCTGACACAAGAAACGATGTCCTTAAAGCTTGATCTTGAGTTAATGTTTATGAGCTTTATTCCGGCATCGGAAGCTCTCTGATATGCATCATTAAGTTCCGCATCGCCGTTCGGAGCTATAACGATAGCATCCACCTTGTCTTTGATAGCGTTATTGATAAACTCTATCTGGCTCGCATAGTCATTATCACTTGTTGCAACATTGTAGATTATGTCGATTCCGAGCTCGTTTCCGGCGTCTTCAGCACCTTTTTTAACTTCACCCCAGAAGCTGATATCCTGCTTTGTGATAACAGCGATGGTCTTCTTGTCT
Organism: Clostridiales bacterium Firm_05; assembly: GCA_001604035.1. Taxonomy (GTDB): domain Bacteria; phylum Bacillota; class Clostridia; order Oscillospirales; family Ruminococcaceae; genus Ruminococcus. Next base: position 10,108 of record LVAK01000041.1, on the reverse strand, counting down.
TCCTTTGGCTTTCCGCAGCTTCCGGAGAAAAGCATTGTTGCCGAAAGAGCACACGCAGCCACTGATCTGAACAGTTTTTTCGTTGTTGATTTGTCCATTAACACTGAACCTCCTTAATATTTTTAGAGTATGCCTTTAGCCGTCAAACGGATATCCTCCGCCGTCTATCCCCCAAGTGCCACCAATAAACGAAGCGGAGCTTACGGCTCACAAGACTCTTCTTTGATATCCTTTCATTATTTTATCACATTTCCAGAATAATTTCAACAATAAATTGTAAATACTTCGCCTACACTTTTAACAATAATTTTCAGGACTTTATATGCAATTTTATCAAAAAATATACGCCCGGTAATAACAGGTGATAAACCGCCATTTTGTATATGAGATTACCATTGCCCAAGTGGCAAAAGGATTTGATTAAGCCCTTTTTTTGCCCCTTTTGATTCAATGTGCACAAACAAAATATGTCGCATTTGTAAAAGTTAATTCAAATTTTTTTATTCGTCTCTTTTTCCCTTGACAAGATTTTTTAAAAGTGATATACTAAATGTGATAACAATGTGTTCAGGATGGTTATTGTTATTCCACCGCAATTTCGGTGTTTTTATGTAAAACGAGCAGTAATCATGCTTTATATTTTTTGTCAGGAGGGGTATACATGCAATGCGAAAAGTGCGGCGCACCGCTCGAACCAAAACTCGTTTCCTGTCCGGAATGCGGAGCTCCTGTCCCGCAGAATATCGAGGGATTTGAAAACACTATGGAGTTCCAGACTGAGCTCCGCAATATCGTTGTACAGCACACGCCTCGTGCAGTTGCAAACAAAACACGCTTCATCGGCCTGCTGAACGATCATATCCCCGATTACGACAAGGAACGGCGTCTCCTTATAAATATGTATAAAATGGGCGTTTTCAAGCTCATGCTCGAGGACAAGAATCATGAGATCGGTATCATGAAAGCAAAAAACTTTATGATCGCTGACTTATTCCTCGCAGAAAATGCTGCTGAATTCGTTACCGCCTGTTTCACCTATCTTCTCGGCTGGCCCTATGAATCGTCGCTGAAGATCCTGCCCGATGGCGAAGATGCCCAGACAGATGATGAGGAGACAACAAAGAAGGGTCCGATCAATATCAACGAAAAGATATTTACCCCAAGAGCCGCTTTCAGATACAGGCTCAGCGGTAATATAACTATTCCCGAAGGCTTTACAAAGCTTGAAGCCTTCTGCTTCGACAAGTTCGGCTCACTGAGGACGATACAGCTCCCGTCCACTCTCCTCGCTATCGGAGAGTACGCCTTCTCATCCTGTAAGCGTCTGAGAGGTCTTGACCTCCCGGAGGGACTCAGGATAATAAAGCAGGGTGCTTTCAGCCAGTGTGCAAAGCTCGTCGTGGTAAAGATACCAAGCGGAGTGCTTGAGATCGAGGACAGCACGTTCTCCTTCTGCTCAAGCCTCGAAGTAATAGATATCCCGGATACCGTAAGCAGTATCGGAGCAGAAGCGTTCTCAGGATGCGATAAGCTCAGAAAGCTCTTCCTCCCCGAGAGCATCAAGTTCATTGATGCAAACGCCTTCTCCTACTGTCCAAACCTCGTTATCCACTGCATAGAAAATTCATACGTTCATAAATACTGCTTAGTCAACGGCATACAGTTCAATCTTGTGTCCTCGGCTGCGGAATATGAGCTTGACTAAACCGGAAAGGATGAGATCATAATGGTAGAGCTTGAAGTTGGCCAGGAAGTCGAAATGGAATTCGGCGGCAAGGCCAAAGTTCTGAGCGTTATCGGAAGCGGCGGACAGGGTACTGTATACCTCGTCAGATTCAACGGACAGAAATGGGCACTTAAATGGTACGACATCGATAAGATGAACAAGCCTAAGGCCTTCCGCAAGAACATTCAGACAAATATCACCGACGGCCCGCCCAGCAATAAGTTCCTCTGGCCGAAATACCTTACAAAGGAACTTCCGGACGGCACATTCGGATACATAATGGAGCTCAAGCCCGACGGTTTTGACTCCTTCGTCGATATTCTCAATACATATAAGCTTGAGATCGACCCGCTTACCGGCCACGCTGTAAAGCGCCCGGTAAAATTCACAAGCCTCAGTGCTATGGTGACCTGCGTTATCAATATAGTTAATGCCTTCAGACAGCTCCACCGTTCCGGTAAGAGCTATCAGGACCTTAACGACGGAGGTTTCTTCATAAACGTAAATACCGGCGCCGTCCTCGTCTGTGACTGTGATAACATCGCTCCTGACGGAAGCAACTTTGGTATCGGCGGTAAGCCCGGATATATGGCTCCTGAGGTCGTAAGAGGAATCGCTCAGCCAAATGTCCAGACCGATAAGTACTCTCTTGCAGTTGTACTTTTCAAGCTCCTCTTCCGCGGAGATCCTATGGAAGGAGAAAAGGTCGTAAGAGATGTATGCCTTACAGAATCTTCTGAGCTCAAGCACTATGGTCAGAACGCTGTATTCGTATACGATCCAAACGACAGCTCCAACCGTCCGGTAAGAGGAATACACGATAACGTCATAAAGTTCTGGCGTATCTACCCCGATTACATCAAGGACGCTTTCATCCGCTCCTTTACCACCGGTATCAGCGAGCCGACAAAGCGTATCATAGAGAACGAATGGCAGAAGCTCTTCATCCGTCTCCGCTCTGAGATCATACAGTGCGGCTGCGGAAGAACGAATTTCAGTTCAATGTTCGTCCAGCCCAATGAAAAGACTTTCAAGTGTCCCAAGTGCGGAATGGAATTCGTTTCAATGGGATTCAGCAACAGATCATACCGTATGCCGCTCTATCTTGGCTGTAAGTTCTATACCTGCGAGGTCAATCCTGAATCCGATGACTTCATGACAGTTGCCGGAGAACTGGTGGAGAATAAGCTCAAGCCCGGCGTACTCGGTATAAAGAATTGTTCAGACAGAAAATGGAAGGCTAAAATGCCTGACGGAGTCTTCTACGATATCGCTCCCGGAAAGGGCTTCCCGGTATGGCAGGGCCTCGAGATCGATTTCGGTGAGATAAAAGCACAGATCTAAACTGCTGTCCCTCTTTAGCAGCATAACTGAAAGGATGTATGTAGATTATGAGCAATGAAAATATGAATGAGCAGGCTGTAGCAGAGAATACGACAGCAGCGTCTCTCGATGATTTTGAGCCGGCTGAGACCACAGCCGCTCCGGAAGCAGCAGCTGATAATATGCTTGATTTTGATGACGATCCCCTCAGCGCTACAGGCGTTTCAAGAAAGAGCCTTGTTATCTTCTTCCTCATCGATACTTCAGGAAGTATGAAGGGCAAGAAGATGGGCGAGCTCAATACCGTTATGGAAGAGCTCATCCCTGAGATAAGAAGAGTCGGCGAGGCTGATACTGAAGTTAAAGTAGCTGTTCTCACTTTCTCTACAGAAGTAAGATGGATGTACTCTACTCCTATCCCGATAGAGGATTTCGAGTGGGCAAGACTCCGTGCAAGCGGCGTTACCAGCATGGGCGCAGCCTTCAAGGAGCTCAATCAGAGAATGTCCAGAAACAGCTTCCTCAACTCACCTTCTCTCTCCTTCGCTCCCGTTATCTTCCTTATGACAGACGGCTATCCCTCTGACGACTACAAGGAAGGACTCAAGGAGCTCCAGAACAACAGCTGGTACAAGTTCGGCCTCAAGGCTGCTCTTGGTATCGGTCAGGAAGCTAATGATAATATTCTCGCTGAGTTCACAGGCTCAAAGGATACTGTCGTTCACGCTTACTCCGGCGGCCAGCTGGCTCAGATGATCAAGATCATCGCTGTTACTTCTTCACAGATCGGAAGCAAGAGTATGACTCTCTCCGACGATACAAGCCACGAGCTCGGCGAGGAAGATGTTTTTGCTGCTAAGCAGAAGCTTCTCGGCCAGCAGATCCAGGAGCTCGTTACAAGTCAGACCGATGAGAACGACGTTCCCTTCGATACAGGTTGGTAATAAAAACTATATCTTATCGGAAGGAGGACTGAGATAATGTTCAACGGTTTCAGTAAGTCGGTCATGGGCGCAAGCCACGAAAAAACCGGCTTGGTTTGTCAGGACAGCTCTGCCTTTAAGGTGGGCGACGGCTATGCAATAGCTGTAGTTGCAGACGGCCACGGAAGTAAAAAGCACTTCAGGAGCCATCTTGGTTCCCAGTTTGCCGTAGAAGCAGTTATAGAGGCTATAGACCGATTCTACGAAGAACGTGAGGAGCTTGAAAAGAGCCTCCCCACAAATGCAAAGCTTATCATAAAAAATATCGAAAAACAGGTAATTTCTAACTGGAATATCAAGGTCGAAAAGCATATCGCCGAGAATCCCGTTACGGCAGAGGAAAAAAGCAAGTTCACTGCAGAGGAGTTTGAAGCCATTCCTCAGGAATCCTATTACGGCTCAACACTTGTTGCAGCTGTTGCCGGAAGTAATTATACCTTTGGCCTTCAGATAGGCGACGGAAGCCTCGTTGCCATTTTCGAGGACGGAAAGGCTGTTATGCCTATGGAGTATAACGAATCCGCCCCCGCTAATGTCACAGCTTCTATGTGCAATTCAAATGCTGCTACTATGTTCAGCAGCTTCTACGTTCCGAACAAGCGCCTTATCGCTATGTTCGGCTCAACAGACGGACTTTATACATCTTTTGGAAGCGAATTCGATTTCCTTGACTACCATTCAATTATCACAAGTCAGCTGGTAAATCTCGAAAGCTTCAAAAAGGTAATAATCAATAACCTCACTAAAAGATCACGCTACGGCACCGAAGACGATATCTCCCTCTCATGCGTGTATGACGAAGAGCTTCTCAATGAAAAGCTCCCCGTTCTCAACGCTCAGGTGGAGAACAATAAAAAGCGTGCCGCTGAAAGAAAAGCTGCTCTCCTGAAAAAACAGGTAGAATTAGAGTGATCCAGCTTCGTTCATGACGCATAAAATGCGTTCAATAATAAAGAAAAGTGGTGTTTCGTATGGAAATAAGTTCTTTCTACAATACTGCAAAGAATTTCGCCAAGACTGTCAAAGAACAGAAGCCAGAGTTTGCTTCTGAAGACGCTTGCCTTTGTCTCATTGTTGCAGATTCAGGGGATATCTATTCGGGTATAACCAGCATCTCTATCAACGAGGGTACTATCGAGACCATCCCCGCTGAAAAGATAGCTGTAATGTCCGTTATTACTGCAAAGAACGTTAAGGCTAAGCAGCTCATACTTATATCTCTCGACGATTTCAGCTTCTTCCAGCCGGAAGATGAGGTGCTCTCAATGCTGGTCCATTCCAGTGTTGACAACAGCAGCTGTCAGATAATTCTTTCTCCTGAGGAAGCTGTTTCCGCAGCAAGTCTCGTTCCCGCAGACTCTGCTCCTGATTTCCTCAGCGGATATGATGATTCAGAGCCTCCAGCTCCTGAGCTTGGTGCTCCTGCCGATTTTGCAAACGGCTTCAATGTGGATGCTGCTAATCCATTCGCCGGTAACGAAGCGGCTGGCAATGATGCTCAGCAGCAGGGTGAAAACCTCAACTTCCTCTATGAGCAGCCAGATGATGCTCAGCAGAAGGGTGCAAGCGGTTTCCCTGGACTTTATGCGGCTCAGCAGCAGGCTGGTTATCCACAGCAGCAGGGCTATCCCCAGCAGGGTTATCCTCAGCAGGGCGGTTTCCCGCAGCAGCAGGGCTATCCTCAGCAGGGCGGCTTCCCACAGCAGCAGGGCTATCCTCAGCAGGGTGGTTACCCACAGCAGGGCGGCTTCCCGCAGCAGCAGGGCTACCCACAGCAAGGCTACCCACAGCAGGGTTATCCTCAGCAGGGCTACCCACAGCAGGGCTTCCCTCAGCCCGGTCCTTATATGAACGGCGGTGCTCCCGGTTCAATGTATCAGCAGAATATGAATGCTGCTCCATATAACCAGGCATACGGCGGACATTCAGTTCACGGCGGCGCAGCTCCTGTAAGAAGCGCTTATCAGCAGCAGCAGAGCAGCCTCATGCTCTCATCTAAATCCAGCGGAAGCGCTTTCAAGAAGAGACTCAGCAACTTCCTTGAAGATGAAGACGATGCAACAAATGACAACGGCGAGGGTATGTCCAAGGAGGATATGCTCAAGCAGGCTAAGGACAGAAAAAAGGTAGCTAAGGCTAATCTTAACCTTAAAAAGTAATACCGATCACCGATCGGTTCTGATGTGTCTCTCCGATATTCCGTCGGAGAGCACATATTCTATCGATTTTTTCACTGCGAGATAGGCAATTTAGTCAAATACTCCTGTCCGGTAGGCGGTGAAATTTACAATTATAGCGAATTTCTGCTTCTCATCATATTATTGCATTTTTGCTCTTGCAATTTTTGCAGGGTTATGCTATAATAAATATGATGAAGCTATAATGCAATTTGACTTGTATGACGTATAATTAAAAAGCACTGTTTAATTTTTACTTGTCAAGGAAGGGATAGTTATGACTTATTTGCTCAATATTGATGAAGCGATAGATAGAAAATTTCTTGTGACCCGTTCTATGAAGGGACAGGCCGAAGCAGGTACCATCATCCATGTTATGGATGCTGAGAACTCATCTAATTCTGTTGTTGTAAGCTACCGTGTAGCTCGTTTCAATGAGAAATTTCACGATTATCAGGACTATACCGCAAAGTTCCAGAGCCTTGCTGAATTCTGCAAGTGGGCTCAGCCTGATAACTTCATTGCACGTAACTATGAAAGCTTCAGCATAAAGGATATCCAGCACTACATAAAGGTCAAGAACAGAACATTTACTTCATTCTGTCTTCCTATCATCCTTATAGCTGCTATCCTTATCTGGGTGCTCGCACTCGTTGTTATCAAGGGTGTTGTTGGTATCGTGATCGGCGCTGTACTTACTCTTCTCGTTGCTCTTGCAGTATTTAGTGTATTCAAGGGCCAGAAAAAGAAGGAGAAAATGCGGTTGTACCGTAAGATAAGCTCCGGATGGGGTATCGTTATCGAATAATTTTAAGCCATACCTGCTTCAGGTATGGCTTTTTTCGTAACTATAAAAAAGCCTGTGTATTAAATACACAGGCTTTTACGTTTATTTTATAGAATTCTGTTCTCTGTTTCTCTTTCTGAAAGATCGTCGCTGAATTCATCGATGTCATTATAAACTTCATCAATATCATCATAGATACTGGATGCAGCTTCCTCAGCAAGCTCATCAGCACTCTTTTCGTCGACATCAAGCTTTACAAGGAGATCCTTGATAAAGGTTTTCATATGATCCCTGTCAACGTAATTTCTGAAAGATGTTTCGCTTCTGTTGTCCTTGTCGATCATAAAGCTCTCTTTCCTGGAAGGAATTTCGATATCAGCTTCGTCCTCGGTTGACCAGGAAACAGTGAGCTTTCCGTAATCAACATCATCAACAACTATCTCATAAATTATGGACTGATGATCGCTGTCCGCCTCAAATTCGATCTCTATCGGATCTTTGTCAGGCATTATGATCGTTACATCTGCATTGAAGTATTTTCGCTCGTCATTTTCTATGCTGAAATCCTCAAATTCAACTGTATACTTTTCGGATTTTTCAATGTAATCATCCAGATCAAAATCATACTCTCTGGTATGATCGATAAAGTCTATATTTCCGCTATATACATCCTTGCTGGTCTCTTCCGCATAAAGATCGGCCTCAAACTCAGTGTCACCGCCATCTATAAATACGACCTCGCCGCAGACCTCATCGCCCTTCTTGCCGACAACGGCTCTGAAACTGTTGTCATCGTCCTCCTTGACCTCAAAGCCTCTTATAACGCCCTTGGGGTCAATATATGTACGGAAGCTTATTGCCGGCTTTTCTGCAAGAGGATCTTCCTCCTCTTCGTCATCAGTATCATATTCATCGTTGATGCTCTCGATGAGATCGTCGAAATACTCATCATATTCTTCATCAGTTGCAACTCCCAGCTTATCAACAACAATTCCTCTGATGATCTCGTCATCCTTTGCAGCATCAGCAAAATTATTTGCGATCTCGACCATCATATCTTCATCGATCCTGACAGTGGCAACGGTATATTTTACAGTGATGTCGTTGATCTCGACCTCTTCACTATTTTTAAGCCTTACCTTTTCAACAGTGTCGTTCCAGACACCAACGTACTTGAGGATCTCATCTTCAAGCTCATCCGGACTGAGGAAGGATCGAGGATCACTTATCACTTTATAATAAGCGTCCCTTATTTTCTTTTCATCCGGATCATTGTCCAGCCACTCATCCATTGAGAATCCAAGCCATTGCTCAGTAAGCTGCGGAACACGGGCGAAAAAGTCACCCTCACCGCCGGCAATCATCAAATCAAAGCTTATCAGAGCCTGATCATTCCGGCTGCCTGAGGCAGAGAACTGTATGTTTCCGTTTTTGGAAAATGTATCAAGATCTATACCCAGCTTGTCCGTCTTATCAACAACGTCAAGGAAACGGCGATCCTCTTCATCGATCGGTCCCTCATCGTTCTCGTACTTCTCATGGAACTTCTGTATCGCTTCAGCCGAAGGCTCATATTCAATGCTTACATTTGAATGCTGACCGTTCTCATAGCGTGTAAGCTGAGTATCATAAGACTCGCTGAGTCTTTTAGCAAGATCCTTTCCGTTTTCCTCATAGATCCATGCGTAATAGTTCTTCGGCTTCATCACCCTGAGCCTTACCTGATTCTTTACGAACGGAGAAAGATTATATGCAGCAACACCGCTGCCCACGAGGACTGCTGCCGAAATCCCGCTTATCGCAGCGATCTTGCGGCCCTTCCTCTTTTTTGTTATCTTTTCTACACCTGAAACTGTAGTCTCATAATTTGTTCCCCAACTACTTTCAGAAATATTCTTCTTTCTGCCTAACATATGATTACCTCCTTTTCATATGAGCAAAGCAAGTGATTCCATCCCTTATTGTGAAAACTATTTCACGAGTTTATATTATCATGTTTCACGTCCAAAGTCAATATAATTTTGTAAACTTTATCCAAATTGTATCCACTGTGTTTGTCCTGTGAAAGCTTTTCTCATTTCTGTAATGGTACATTTTATCAGCAGTATCTTTATTTAACAGCTTTTTAGTCAAAAAACACTTTGTCCTTACATAATTATAAGCTCCTTTATAGCAGTTAATATCACTTTTTTCTCCGCTTGTCAACACATCCCCCTCACTTTTGGCTATTGACAGAAGCTGCCTTTTGGTGTATAATTATTGTAATGTTATTTCACTTCTTATGCGTTAATCCTTTCTACCCCTCTTTATGGGGGCGTAAAGGTTTCGACGGGGGTTTTGAAGTGTGATAAGCGAGCGGAGCTGCGGTGTAATCTCCTTAAACTGCGCCACGTTTAAATATAAACGCAAGAAATAATATTACAGTAACTAGAAATAGTGCACTGGTAGCTGCTTAAGTCAGCTTCTGTCCACCGGATGAGTACCACGGCTTCCGCTTGGGCATCGATTAGTGGTGAACGGATCTGAGGAGTGTCCGTGCCTCAGTTCTGTATACGGACTACCTTGGCTTTCAGCCCGTGTACCGGCGGCCTGCTAAGGGAATCATAATAGGTGCAATACGCTCGTAGAAAGTTGCATGAATAGGCTTTCGGACAGGGGTTCAATTCCCCTCGCCTCCACCAGAATCAAGGCTCGCAAACGGCTTAGAACAGCCATTTGGCGAGCTCGTTCTATTTTAAAAATGCTCACAACCACTTATTGACCACTTATTTTTTTATTTAACAATATCAGTTGCTCCGCAGAGCTTTCGCTCTGCGGAGATTATTTATGCCATTGTCAGCTCCATGTTTTCCTCTTCCAGCTCGTCCTCGTCTTCATCAATATCCGTTTCAGCTTTCTTTGTAGACTTGGTTTTCACGTTATTCCCCTCTCGGGTAAATTTCAGTGCATTGGTTATGGCATCGCAGTTTCGTGCTCTTGCTTCCTGGAACATATGGGAGTACAGGTTCAAGGTCGTTCCTACGATGCTGTGTCCCATGTCGGCTGACACGGCTACAACATCTATCCCCTCGTAGATGAGAAGCGAAGCGTGGAGATGTCGCAGAGAGTGTAT
>LVAK01000249.1 GCA_001604035.1 Clostridiales bacterium Firm_05 | reverse complement strand
CTTGAGAATATCGGCAGGAATGCAAAAGCAGTTGCCTATCTTGCTACATCCGGCCGCCGTGCAAAGGAGATAATCAGGAATTTCGGCCCCGATATTGCTATCGGTACAGGCGGCTATGCTGCCGGACCTGTCATCCGAAAGGCAGCAAAAATGGGTATCCCTACAGCAATACATGAGCAGAACGCATATCCCGGAGTTACAAACAAGCTACTTTCCAAAGAAGTGGATTACGTTATGCTCACTGTCATAGAGGCACTTGACTATATGGACAAGAGCAAGTTTGAGTACAGTGTTACAGGCCTTCCCGTAAGGAGCAGCATCAGCAGGATGTCAAGAGAAGAGGCAAGAAAAAAGCTGGGCTTCGATGACAGCTTCACTATACTCTCATTCGGCGGAAGTCTGGGCGCAGGCTGCATAAACGAGACAATGACAGAGACTATCAAATGGCACGTTGGCAAAGGCCTGAAGATAAATCATATCCACGGCTACGGCGGAATGGGAAAGGATACTTTCCCGCAGGCTATGAAGGCTGCCGGCATACCACTTAAGTCTGACAGGCTCAGGATAACTGAGTACATAAATGATATGGATGTCTGTCTTGCGGCGGCAGATGTTGTTATCTGCCGCTCAGGAGCTTCAACCCTTGCCGAGCTTGAAGCGGCAGGCAGAGCCTCCATACTTATTCCTTCACCGATAGTTGCCGGAAATCACCAGTATCACAATGCCATGGTATTGGGCAAGGCTGGTGCGGCGGTAGTCATCGAGCAGAAGGATGTTACAAATGAGCGTATCATCAACGAGATCGAAAAGCTTTATGATTCTCCGGAAAAGACAGCCGGAATGTCAGAGGCAGCAGCAAAGCTCTGCGTAACTGACACGAATGACCGTATCCTTCAGGTCATCGAAAAACTCATAGCGAAGAGCAAAAAGTAACAACAGAACCTCTCACAGCATAGTATACAAAAAATGCTGTGAGGTGGTTTGATGCAGAAACTGATAATAAAGGGCGGAAAACGGCTTCGGGGGGAGATCTCTCTGCAAGGCTGCAAGAACAGCGCCCTTCCCATAATAGCAGCGTCGCTGCTCTGCGGAGAGGACTGCACGCTGCATAACTGTCCCGAGCTGACGGATGTCTATTCCGCAGCAAGGATACTTAACTGCCTTGGCTGCCGGTGCGGATTTTCCGGGAATACAGTAATGGTAGATTCCTCAGAGGTCACCGGAACTGAGATACCGGAAGTACTTATGCGTGAAATGCGTTCATCCATAATCTTCATGGGAGCAATGCTTGGAAGAATGGGCGAGTGTACGGTGAGCGTCCCCGGAGGGTGCGAGCTGGGGCCACGGCCTATAGATATGCATCTTGCTGCAATGAGGAAAATGGGAGTGGATATCCGTGAGGGCGGAGGACGCATAATTTGCAGGGCTGCCGGAGGAAGAGCAAAGGGTGCCAAGATAAATCTGTCCTTTCCCTCGGTGGGAGCCACTGAGAACATCATTCTCTGTGCTGTTACCGCAGATGGAGAGACAGTTGTGAACAATGCGGCCAGGGAACCGGAGATATGTGATCTCTGCGGCTTTCTCAGAGCCTGCGGAGCAAGGATATCAGGAGACGGTGAGAGCAGGATCGTTATTGAAGGCCAGCTGAAACTGACAGGATGCGAGTACAGCATAATGCCGGACAGGATAGCCGGAGCGACCTACCTTTCAATGACGGCTGCTTCCGGCGGAGAGATAATACTTAAAAACGCCTGCGTTCAGGACATGGAGCCATTCCTTACAGTGCTTGAACAAACAGGATGCAGTATATATACAGGCGGACAAAATATTTACCTCAGGAGCGGCCCGAGGCTCAGGGCAGTTCCGGACAGGATAAGGACCATGCCTCATCCCGGTTTTCCCACGGATGCACAGGCTGTTCTTATGGCAGCGCTTACAGTTGCCGACGGAACAAGTGTGTTTGAGGAAAATATATTCGATTGCCGCTACAGACACACTGACGCTCTCGTGAAAATGGGAGCAGACATACAGGTGCTTGGGAAAGTTGCTGTAGTTAAAGGCGTTTCTGCACTCAGCGGTGCCTGTGTTGAAGCTACTGACCTGCGGGGCGGTGCAGCGATGGCTGCTGCGGCTCTTGCGGCGGAAGGGACTTCTGAGATAACAAGGATCTGTCATATCGACAGGGGATACGAAAAGTTTGAAGAATCTATAAAGGCTATTGGCGGAGAGATCTGCCGGGTATAGGATCGGAGAAAATATGAAAGACGTTGAAAAGACTACTGTCGAAAGGCAGAACAGCCGTAAGCGTATAAGAAGACGCCGGCGCTGGAATAATCTGTATGTACTTGCAGTGGTGCTGCTGGTAGTTACAGCAGGCATCACTATATGCCATACATTCCTGTTCAATTTGAAAAAGATAAGAGTATCCGGCGAATCGGATATGTATTCCGCAGAGGAGATAGTTCAAGCCTCCGGCATAAAAGAGGGGGATAATCTCCTCAGGCTCGATACTGCAAAAAGTGAACAGGCTATCCTTGACAAGCTGCTCTATGTTGAGACAGCTTCTGTGGAAAAGAAATATCCAACATCCTTGGAGATAAGGGTAACAAAGTGCATACCTGCCTTCAATGTGGTATATGACGGCGGAACCCTTCTCGTAAGCAAAAAAGGCAAGATACTTGCCGATAACGGTGCCGGAACAAGTTATATGTCCAACGGACTGCCAATAATCTATGGATATGAGCCGGCTGACCTTACCGCCGGAAAAGCAATAGAAACTGAAAACGAACATAAGGCGGAAGCTTTCCAGGAACTCATAAAGAGCATAACCGAAAAAAAGGACAGCGGTATCGCAACACTGGATATGTCCGATGAGTTCAATATAATCGTAAATTATCAGAACGGTATGATATTCAAAATGGGAAGCTGGAACGATGTTGAGTATAAGCTCAGCCTTGCTTCGAGCATCATGGAGGATGAAACTGTAAAGGGCAAGAAGGGCTACCTCACAATGGTCGGCACAAATCAGTGCAGCTTCAGGATGACTGATGATATTGCAGCTCCCGGCGGAAAGGCTGAACCGCAGAAGCCTAAGCCTACAGATGCAAACGGCGATCCGTCTGGAGAGGTATCTGAATATGATCCGGGACAGGTCGCAGGCTTTGATCGTGCAAACGAGGATCAGACTGAGCCGACCCAGGAACAGCAGGACGATCAGAGTCAGGATAACGGCCAGTACAGCGGCTGGGATGACGGTTCCGCAAATTATGACTGGAACAGCGGCCAGGACAGCAATAACTGGGATAACGGCGGCGGCTGGGATGACGGCGGATATCAGGACTATAACGATTATGCACAGTATTGATTTGTGCAAAATCAACTAAAATGTGTTGCTTGAACCGGCGGAAGTGCTGAAATTTGAAATTTTAAAATAACGTCTTGAAAAAGTCATAATATTATGCTAAAATAATAAGTGTATTTATAGAGATTACTATAACCATTTGTTAAAATACATGGATAAAATAAATAGGAGGAGTATAGAATGTCAGATTTCAATTATGAGGAAACACTTGAACCCGATGTAAATATAAAGGTCATCGGTGTCGGCGGCGGCGGCGGAAATGCCGTTAACTGCATGGTGGATTCCGGTGTAAATAATATTGAATATATCGCTGTTAATACAGATGCAAAGGCTCTCAATAAATCAAAGGCTACTACAAGAATACCGATCGGTGCTAAGCTCACTAAGGGCAGAGGCGC
>LVAK01000040.1 GCA_001604035.1 Clostridiales bacterium Firm_05 | reverse complement strand
GGCACGTTGAGTGCGTAGTATTGATGTCAAAAATAATATAATTATGGCAAATACGATCACAAGCTTTCGCATTGCACTATCTATAGGGCTGCTGTTCTGTCCGGTCTTTTCACCTGCTTTCTATACTTTGTATATCGCTGCCGGACTTAGCGACATGATAGACGGTACAGCAGCGAGAAAGACCGGAACTGTCAGTGAATTCGGAGCAAAGCTCGATACAGCAGCTGATTTTGTTCTTGTACTTGTATGCCTGTTAAAGTTTATTCCGGCCATCCATGTGCCGGCATGGCTTATCGTCTTGATCATCGTTATTGCTGTTAACAAGACGATCAACCTGATTTGCGGATATATCATTCACAAGGAAATTGTTGCTTTGCACACCGCAATGAATAAGTTGACAGGAATTTTGCTATTTGTTCTTCCGCTGACATTATCATTCATTGATCTGAAATACAGTGGAGCATTTGTAAGTGCTGTAGCTGCACTTGCAGCATTGCAGGAATCTCACAATATAATACACAAAAAAGATAACTGATAAAAAAACCTCATCAAATGATCCCAGATCACCTGATGAGGTTTTTTTATATTTGTTTACTGCTATCACTTCAATGAATCCATAAACTCCCGTATAGCCTTCTGCGCTGAATTATAACGCTCATGAAATTCGTCCGCAGAGATCCTCATCGCACCGTTTCCGAGAATGATTATCTGTTCAAGGCCATCGGATGTGGCAACTCTCACTCTGTGCTTCTTTGAAAGCTCATGTGTCACCCTTTCAATGTAGGTATCGGCAGTTTCCGACTCCTTTGTATAGACGATATTGATGTTCAGATACTTCTCAACATCCCGATGCCTGCCTTTTACCTTGTATGCGTCAAATACCAGTATCAGCTCGTATCCGGAATACCCCTGATAGTTGCACATCATATTGATAAGCTCTCCACGGGCAGCATCGAGGTTCTCCTCCGCTATCTTCTTCAGCTCATCCCATGCAAAAATGATATTGTATCCGTCCACAAGGAGGTAATCCGGCCCCTCATAGTCCGGCAGCTTTACCGCCTTTGTATCGATACTCGTGACCTTCGTCTTCTTGAAGGCTCTCCTCGGATCAGTATTCAGCTTGCCGTAGGTACGCTCGAATATCTCCATTAGCTCCTTGTCCGATACTGCGTTCTCAACAAATCTGTGTGCTTTCGCTCTTTTTTCAGTTTCAGGCTCATCATCACTTTTCCTGTTAAGATAATACGGAAGATGCATATGCTGCGGAACCTCATCCCATTTTACAAGGAAGCCTCCGCCGTGAGAGCAGAATATGGAATCCGCACTGTTTTCTACATCCTTGTCACAATCATAGCCGTATTCACTGATGACCTGCTCCGCATTATGACATTCACGATAGCCTATGACTGTGCAGCTAAGCTTTCCCCTGCCCTTTGTATATCCTATCAGCTCGGACTGATAGCCGTTCAGCTCGGATACAGGGCCAGTTCCGGTTATGACAGACATATCTCCCACAGTCTCAGGTGCATTGAACTCTGCCGTCATGTGCTGGAGGTCAGATATCGCTCTTCCCACATATTCCGAGGGCAATTCAAGCTCGTATTCATAGTACGGCTCAAGAAGAATGTTCTCCGCACTCCTGAGTCCCTGCCGGATAGCACGGTAGGTCGCCTGACGGAAGTCTCCTCCCTCAGTATGCTTTACGTGAGCTTTTCCTGCCACAAGGGTATACTTCACATCAGTCAGCGGTGAGCCTGTAAGTACGCCAAGGTGTGCCTTCTCCTTGAAATGAGTGAGTATAAGTCTCTGCCAGTTCTTATCAAGCTCGTCCTCAGAACACAATGCGGCATACTTTATTCCGCTGCCTCTTTCAAGGGGCTCTATCAGGACGTGAACCTCTGCATAATGTCTCAGCGGCTCGTAATGGCCTACTCCTTCCACCGGCTCACGTATCGTCTCTTTATATGCAACGGCTCCGTCCATAAACTGCACATCGTAGCCAAAGCGTGAGGAGATAACCTGCGTCAGCACTTCAAGCTGCACTGCACCCATGAGCTGGATCTGTATCTCACCAAGCTGCTCGTTCCAGAGTATATGGAGCTGCGGATCTTCGTCCTCAAGCCGGCGCATATCCTTTAAAGCCTCGTATATATTCTTTCCCTCCGGAAAAACGATCCTGTAGGTCATTACCGGTTCAAGAATCGCACGTTCAGAATTGTCGGCTGTTCCGAGCCCTTGTCCGGCAAATGTTGAAGGCAGGCCTGTGACCGCACACACTGCTCCGGCTTCGCATAACTCTGCATTACGGAATTTCTCACCGGAATATATCCTGAGAGAACTGATCTTTCCGGTAACTGTCTCTCCGTCCTGAGACATATACTCTATCTGATCTCTCATCCTCAATGTTCCGCCGACAACTTTAAGATGAGTAAGGCGGCTGCCCTTCGGATCGTATGACACCTTGTACACCATTGCACCGAATTCTTCGTTTCTCTCCGGGACAGCAGTAAATCTGGACAGAACGCCCATAAACTCATCAACGCCGTTCATTTTAAGGGCTGAACCCAAACAGCACGGGAATATACGGCGCTGCATTATGGCCTCGCATATGTCACTGTCTTTCATACTTCCGTCAAGATACTTTTCCATGAGCTCATCGGTGCATACGGCTGAATTTTCGTATATCTCATCATCGCTGCCGCTGAAATCGGCACACTGCCGGGACAGCCTTCTGCGTATATTTTCAAGAACAGACTGCCTGTCGGCTCCTATGAGATCCATTTTGTTTATAAAGATAAATACCGGTACCTCATAGCGCTGAAGAAGCTTCCAGAGGGTAGATGTGTGGCTCTGCACTCCTTCTGTACCGCTTATTACCAGCACTGCATAGTCCAGCACTCTCATCGTCCGCTCTGTTTCTGCGGAAAAATCTATATGTCCTGGGGTGTCCAGAAGGGAGATGTGCTTATCTCCCAGATCCAGTTCCGCCTGATGTGCAAAAATGGTTATCCCTCTGCTGCGCTCAATATTATCGGTATCCAGTGCAGAATCACCATTGTCTACCCTGCCCAGCTTCCTGATACTGCCGCTCTTATACAGCATTGCCTCCGCAAGTGTCGTCTTTCCGGAATCGACATGGGCAGTTATGCCTATCGTTATATCGTTCATTTCTTCACCTGACCTGTTCAGCTTAGAATCATTTATTTGATTGTATCATATTTCAGCCTTTTTGTCTACCTGTATTTATTATCCTGCCGGAGAAATGACAGAGACCTACTCTGTCAGACGATTATAGTATCCTGCTATCAATACATTTTACAAGCACACAGAAAAGTCTTGAAGTTTTCTTACGGATTTGGTATAATAACATTATCTTATACCAGAAAAGAGGTCAGATAAATGAAAAAAACTCTCGACTGGAGCAAATACCTTGAGACTGCCGCTCAGACGGTTGCTGAGGGTATCGTAATGCTCAAAAATGACAGCAACGCTCTTCCGCTTCAGGAAAACTCTCCCGTCTCAGTTTTCGGACGGATACAGCTCCATTACTATAAAAGCGGCACCGGCTCAGGCGGTATGGTCAATGTCTCCAAGGTCACCGGCATCGTTGACGGACTTATTGAAGCCGGTGTTCAGATAAATGAAGACCTGCTCGATATATACAAACGCTGGGATGCTGAGCACCCCTTCGATCTCGGCACAGGCTGGGGCTCCGAGCCCTGGTCTCAGGAGGAAATGCCACTTGATGATGAGACCGTTAAGGCTGCCGCATCAAAAACTGATACTGCTATCGTGATTATTGGCAGAACTGCCGGTGAAGAAATGGATGCCCGTGAAGAAGAGGGCTCCTTCCTGCTCAGTTCAGCAGAGCTTGACATGATGAAAAAAGTCAGGGCTAACTTCAGAAAGATGATCGTCCTCCTCAATGTGGGAGGCATCATAGATATGTCATTCGTGGATTCCTGTCAGCCGGACGCTGTTCTATATGTATGGCAGGGCGGTATGACCGGCGGAACAGGTACTGCCGCTGTACTTACCGGCATGACAAGCCCCTCAGGAAAGCTTCCGGATACTATTGCATACAAGATCTCAGATTATCCTTCCGCTCCATATTTCGGCGACAGAGAACGCAATTTCTATTCCGAGGATATCTATGTGGGATACCGCTGGTTCGAGACCTTTGCCAAGGAAAAGGTACGCTATCCCTTTGGATTCGGTCTTTCATATACGACATTTACCGTTCAGCCAGTTCACACTACTGGCGACGGAACAAAGATCACTGTTACAGTAAGAGTTACAAATACAGGCTCATATTCCGGAAAGGAAGTTGTTCAGGTCTATTTCGAGCCACCCCAGGGCAAGCTGGGAAATGCTGCAAGGATACTCTGCGGATTCGAAAAAACTGACCTGCTCAGACCGGGTGAGGTGCAGCTCCTGAATATAGATATTGACCTTGCGGATATTATGTCCTATGACGATTCAGGCGCTTCAGGCAATCAGTTCTGCTGGGTCGGCGAGGCCGGATTACAGAACTTCTCCATAGGAACCGATGTGCGTACAGCTGTAAAAGCTTTCGGTCTGGAACAGCCTGCTAATATAATGTTCAAACGCTGTATACAGGCTATGGCTCCTGTCATGGCTTTCGACAGAATAAAGCCGGTCAAAGGCGAAAACGGCCTTATACCCGGAAAAGAGCCTGTCCCGCTCAGCAATATCGATGAGGACAGAAGAAGATCATTCAAGCTTCCAAAAGAGATAAAGCAGACAGGTGACAAAGGCATAAAGCTGGCAGATGTCAAAACCAGGAAAAATAATATGCGTGAGTTCATTGCTCAGCTCTCAGACGAGGATCTGCTCTGCATCATCAGGGGCGAAGGAATGGGAAGCCCGAGAGTTACCGCAGGTACTGCTTCTGCCTTCGGCGGAGTTACTCAGTCACTTGAAGACTTCGGTATCCCTGCTGGCTGCTGTTCAGACGGTCCTTCCGGTATGAGACTTGACTGCGGTACAAAGGCCTTCAGCCTCCCTAACGGTACGATGATCGCCTCCACCTTCAATAAGAAGCTTGTAACAGAGCTGTATGAGTTTATGGGACTTGAAATGGCTGCGAATAAGGTAGACTGCCTGCTCGGTCCGGGTATGAATATCCATCGTCATCCCCTTAACGGACGCAATTTTGAATACTTCTCCGAGGATCCGTTCCTTACAGGCACTATGGCTGCTGCCGAGCTGAGAGGTCTTCATAATTCCGGAGTTACAGGTGTTCTCAAGCATTTCTGCGGAAATAACCAGGAGACAAACAGGCATTTTCTCGATGCTGTTGTCTCCGAAAGAGCTCTCAGGGAGATATACCTCAAAGGCTTTGAGATAGCCGTCCGCGACGGTAAGGCCGATGCTGTAATGACTACCTACGGCTCTGTAAACGGTCTCTGGACTGCCGGAAACTATGACCTTAACACGACTATTCTCCGTGAGGACTGGGGATTCAAGGGCTTCGTAATGACCGACTGGTGGGCTAATATCAATGAACGTAGCGGAAAGCCTGACAGGAACCATTTTGCTGCTATGGCCAAAGCTCAGAATGATGTGTATATGGTCTGCGCCGACAGCTCCGACCACGAAGATACTGCTGCCGCCGAACTCGAAGCAGGTTCTCTTACAAGAGGTGAATTGCAGCGAAATGCTATCAATATCCTAAGATTCCTTTTGTCCTCAAATGCAATGAAACGCCTTACAGGCGAGGCGGATGAAATAGAAATAATCAACCGTCCGGAGAATGATGAAAACAGTGATGCTCCGGTGGAGTGGTTTGATCTGGATGAAGAACTCACTATAGACCTTGAAGGCGTTGTGTCAGAAACAGGAAAGAATCACAGCTTTGCTTTGAAAGCTTCTAAAGCCGGCTGGTTCGATATCACTATCACCGCCTCATCTGATGCAGGTGAGCTCGCTCAGATACCTGTTACTCTCTTCCTTATGGGCACCCCCAGCGGCACATATACCTGGAACGGCACCGGCGGCAAGCCTGTAAGTATCACAAAGGAAGCACCTGTATTCTCTCGCTTTACCGCTGTAAGGATGTACTTTGCCCAGAACGGACTTAAGCTCCACAGCATATGCTTCAAGCTTGTAAGACCGGCTGAAAATATCGATATAGCTTTCGTTGCGGAGGAAAAATAATGAACATACAGATATTCGGTACAAAAAAATCATTCGATTCAAAAAAGGCTGAACGCTTTTTTAAAGAAAGAAATATCAGATATCAGTTCATCGATCTGAAAGAAAAAGGCATGAGCCGCGGTGAATTCAACAGCGTAAGTCAGGCTGTAGGCGGTGCCGATAAGCTTATTGATCCCAATGCCAAAGACAAGGATCTCCTGGCTCTGCTGAAATACCTCTCCGACGAGGACAAGATCGAAAAAATGCTTGAAAATCCCGGCATTATCATCGCTCCTGTTGTAAGGAACGGCAAGCAGGCTACTATCGGTTTCTGTCCTGATGTGTGGAAAAACTGGGAGTAAATCCGCAAATTTTAATGTTAAAAAATAAAAATATTTTCTTTTAATGTGAAATTTGTCAAAAAAGCGTGCATTTTATATTGAAATATGTTATAATTATATTCGTTAGTTGAATACTGACTGCAATTAAACGGAAAATATCCTTTTCCGTGTAAATATCATTTTATAGGGTTCATTCCCGAAAGGAGTCTTTATTATGGGTCTTATCAAGGCAGCACTCGTTGGTGCAGCAACTACTCTTGCCGATACATGGCTTGAATTCTACGTTTGTGAATCTATCCCCGCAGATGTACTCGTAGTAAGAGGCAAAAAACAGCTCGGCAAACACTCTTCCAATAAAAAAGGCAACGATAATGTTATCTCCGATGGAAGCGGTATCGTCGTTCACGAAGGTCAGGCTATGATCATGGTGGATCAGGGCGTTATCGTTGAAATCGCAACTGAGCCCGGTAATTATACATACCAGACAGGTACTTCACCAAGTATTTTCTCCAGCACTTTCGGTGCAGGTCTCAAGAATACCATCAAGGAAGCCTGGGATCGTATCAAGCACGGCGGTGACGCTGCAAAGGATCAGAGGATCTACTACTTCAATATGAAGGAGATCCTTGACAATAAATTCGGTACACAGAACCCTGTCCCCTTCAGAATGACTTATCAGGATCTGGGAAGAAGCTTCACTGTTGGTGTACGCTGCAACGGTATCTACTCCTATAAGGTCGTTGATCCTGTTCTCTTCTTCTCAAATGTTTGCGGTAACGTAACAAATATGTACTCCCGCACAGAGCTCGACGGTCAGCTCAAGAGTGAGTTCCTTGACTGTCTCCAGCCAGCATTCGGTAAGATCTCTGCTACAGGTATCAGATATGACGAGCTTCCTACAAGACAGAGAGAAGTAAAGGCTGCTATCGAAGGCGAGCTCACATCGGAATGGAAGGAAAGAAGAGGTCTTCAGATAGAAAAGGTAACTATCAACTCAGCTACTATCTCCTCTGAAGATACTAAGCGTATCCAGGAATTTGAAGACAGAGCCTGGAACACTAATCCTGCAAATGCCGCTGCTACTCTCGTTGAGTCTCAGGCTCAGGCTATGCAGAATGCTGCTAATAACCCCAACGGCGCTGCTATGGGACTTTTCGGCATGGGTATGGCTCAGCAGGCCGGCGGTCTCAACGCTCAGGGCCTCTTCAATATGGCTCAGCAGCAGGGCGCTGTAGGTGCTACAACTGCTCCCGGTGCCGGCGCAGCTTCCGGTTCATGGAAGTGTGAGTGCGGCACTGATAATACAGGTAAGTTCTGCGCTAACTGCGGTAAGCCTATGCCTGCTCCCATTGTTAAATGGAAGTGCGAATGCGGCTCCGAGAACGCAGGCAAGTTCTGCGCTAACTGCGGAAAGCCAAAGCCGGCAGACGCTGCTATAGGCTGGAAGTGTGAGTGCGGTGCTGTAAATATGGGCAAGTTCTGCGCTGAATGCGGAAAGCCAAAGCCATCAGGCGCTCCGCTCTACCGCTGTGACAAGTGCGGATGGGAGCCGGAAGATCCGACTAATCCTCCTAAGTTCTGCGCTGAGTGCGGCGATCCTTTCGATGATTCAGATATCGTAAAGTAAAACAGTGATATAACGGTGCAGCTCCTGCTGATGACGCTGCACCGTATTTCTTATGTAACAGGTGATTTTATGGCCGATCTTATTGAATATAAATGCCCGTGCTGTGCGGGCAAGCTCGAATTCAACAGCGGCACGCAGAACATGAAATGCCC
>LVAK01000248.1 GCA_001604035.1 Clostridiales bacterium Firm_05 | reverse complement strand
AGCACTCATGTACAGAGCATAGAGAATGAGGTAATGTATCCTCCTGAATACAAGGATGTAAACGGTGACGGATATGACGATATCTTTATCCGTAATCCTATTTCATCTCATCTCAATTATGGTACTTATTACATATATGACAGCGTTGAGAAGTATTATGTGCCGTGTGATATGATGAGTAATATGTCCCTGTTGTTTCCTGATGATGATCCGGAGAATGCAGAGAAGTTCGGTGTAAAGGAGAATGAACTTTTCGACTGCGGTGACAGCTTTGCTGAGATATACGGCTGGAAAGGAAGCAGTCTTATCCTTACAGGACACTATATCTGCGATGTGGAAACCGGTGAGATGACACAGCTTTACAGGCAGGGGACATATAAGGCTGAAGGAGAGATAGTTCCTGCCAGCGGCCTGAATGAGACTGACGGCCTCAGCTATGTGCTTACACCGGAGGCGGTCTATATTAAGGACGCCATCGGCGAAAAGAACTTTGTAACAATCAGTGGAGACTTTTCGGCAGGCAAGTGTATACTGCTGAAAGACTATAATTTCGATCAGCATGAGGACTTCGCTGTTTATATGAAAACGGATGAATGGGCAGAGGGATATATCTATTTCCTCTATGATCCGGAGAAGCATACTTTTGTGGAAAATGATGAGCTCAATAATATCCAGGCCAGGCTTCTAACTGATCCTGTGAACAGGATACTGACCGTTGCCGTTGCATCGAATTCATATAATAGGGAGAGGTTAATGGGCTTTGTTCGGACTTTTGTCTGGGATGATGACACAATAGTTACGAAGGAGTACGGAGATATCATGGAAGCTCAGGGCGGTGGATATGATATAGAATACCATGGCCCTGTGGCAGGAGAGATTTCGAGGACAGAACACATCAGCGAGATACCAGCGGAGTGGTGGGTAGCTGATGAAGCAGATGAGTAGGCATATATTTATGAATGATATAGAATAGGGGTAAAATCATGGATAGACCAATAAAAAATTTTATTATAGAGGTCGCTGCATTTGCCATACTGTTCAATGCGGTAGCTATATTTGTTGCGTTGCGTACAAATAATGACATCAAGGAATTTGAAGAGCTCAAGGCCTGCTGCACTGAGACGACAACAGGAAAGATTACCGATGTCAAAGAGAGCTGGAGGCTCACACCCTCAAAGATCAGAAGAAAATACTATATCTACTATAATTATTATTCCTATACTGTTGGAGATAAGAACTACGAGGGTGATTCGGTAACTCTCAAAGATACACGAGATACATTGGGCGATCCGATAGAGGTACATTACGATCCCTATGAGCCGGGTGTAAATTATACTTATATGGATAAACCCACAAAGGATCACGGTGATGTTGCCGAGAAGATCGGTCTATGCACATTAGGTATAATTATAGGAATATTGCTAATATGCTGGGCAGGAGGCTTATTGAAAATATTCGTCCGCAAGGATGAGTCGCAGCTTCTTGAGGAATATGAAGAAGTAATATCAGAAGATAATACAGATGACAGTGATGTTTGATGCAAAGGTGGTATACTATGACTCGTGAGGGAAAAAGATTAGCTCTTTTATCAATATGGGCTTTGGTGATCTTCTTCGGATTTGCCATTTGTATCTATGCATCATCGGAAGCGTACAGTCTCAGAAAGTATAACAAATTAAAAAAAGAGTGCTCAGAATCTATGGAGGCTGTTATCACCGGTAACGAACTTGAGCAGAGACGTGATATTAACTGGTTCATCGGAGACAAGAAATACTACGTTTTCAATGTGACATATACCTATACTGTCAACGGTCAGGACTACAGGGGCTCAATATTGCTCAACAGGAAAAAGCACCATTCTCCGCCGGAAGGTACGATCAAGGTATACTACGATCCGGATTCTCCGGACATCCATTATACTCCTTATTATAAAATAGATAATGGTGCTTTCGATATATTCATTATGAGACTGTTCGGACTAATGCTTATTGCCGGCGGAGGATTCATGATGTTCTGGACATATAAATGGGCACAAAAACGCTGGTGGGACAGTGAAGAGGAAGCTGAGGGGGATGAACTCGGAGAGGAATTCGGAGCGCTTCAGGAAGAAAATAAGGAAGAGGAAGACAGCATATGAGCGGATATAGTGCATTTGCACGATATTATGACCAGCTTACGGCAAATATCGATTATAAAAAGCGTGGGGAATACTTCCACGAAATAATACAGCGGTTCAAGACTACAAAGGATAATATCCTGCTTGACCTTGCCTGCGGTACGGGAAGTATCTCGGAGGTCATGGCAGGACTTGGCTATGATGTCATCGGAGTTGACAATTCCGATGAGATGCTTGGAATGGCAATTGAAAAGAAGTTCGACAGCGGGCTGAATATCCAGTATCTGTGTCAGGATATGCGTAAGCTGGATATGTACGGTACTATCGACATTACGATATGTGCCCTTGACAGCATAAATCATCTCGCTGATCTTAATGATGTAAGAAAGGTGTTTGAGAATGTGGCCTTCTTCTCAGAGGTCGGAGGCTTATTCATATTTGATGTGAATACGCTGTATAAGCACAGACAGGTGCTTGCCGACAACACCTTTACTTATGAAACAGACGAAGTCTACTGCGTCTGGGAGAATACTCTCAACAGGGAGACAGATGAGGTGAAGATGGATCTGGAATTCTTTGAACGTGAGGAAAACGGGCTCTGGTACAGGAGCTCTGACAGTTTCAGTGAAAAGGCGTACAGCGAAAAGGACATCGAAGAGCTTCTCGCTCAAAGCGGTTTTGAGCTGATCGGAAAATACGGCGATGATACATTTGAACCGCCGACGGAGA
>LVAK01000247.1 GCA_001604035.1 Clostridiales bacterium Firm_05 | reverse complement strand
GACGCTGATACTTCTGGCGGATTATTTCGGCGTATCTATCGATTATCTCCTGGAGAGGACAGATAATCCGACATTTTTGCCTTGACAAGCAGGGGATACCGGAAAGGTATCCTCTTATTATTTAAACTAAATATGTTAAAATATAAAAATATGTATAGTGTGCTTGACAAATAATGTAAAGCTTGCTATACTATTATTGTAAAGCGAGCTTTACTTATGGGGGTGGAAATTTGAAGAACAGGATACAGGAGCTCCGCAAGGCAATGAAGGTCACACAGCAGGAGCTGGCCGATGGGCTTTCAGTAACAAGGCAGACCATTATATCATTGGAAAATGGGAAATACAATGCGTCCCTTACGCTTGCACATAAAGCAGCACAGTTCTTCGGAATAACTATCGAGGAATTGTTCATATTCGAGGGTGATGAGAACCTATAAAGGAGGATAACTATGGAAGCATTCAGAAAGAAAATAAAGAGGAATTTTGTCATTTACTGTATACTTATAGCCGCATTTGCTGCCTGCTATATATTATTGCAGATGTTCGGCGGCAATAATTTCGGGAACCGATACATCAGCGGATTCTTTTCGGCGGCAATTACGGTCCTGATAGTAAATGTAGTAAGCATCAGAAAATCCCTTAAGAACGAAAAGCGTCTTAAGGAGATGTATGTACGGGAATCGGATGAGCGGCTGATAATGATAATGAAGGAGACTTCAAAGACAACATTCTATATCACACTTGCCGGATTGGGAATGGCTGTTATGGTGGCAAGTTATTTCAATATCATTGTAAGCTGCACGTTAGCCTGTGTGCTTGGTTCCATTATTTTTGTATACCTGATAACTGCTGTTTACTACAAAAAGAAGATGTAAAGAAACTCCCTGATGCTGTAAGGTATCAGGGAGTTCTTTTGTGAGGGCATAACAAATCTCCCCGATACATTGAAGTATCGGGGAGATTACTATATTTCCGTAGTTAAACGAAAATCCGTATGAGCATAGTACACGTTAAACTGACGTAAGCGTCAACGTGAAAGAGGTGCAGCGTCACGCTGCTGTAAATTACTTCTCAGCGAGCTTTGTGAGGTAAGCGTAACGATTTGCTGCTGTCTCCTCAGCCTTCTCGAAGAGCTCCTTAGCACGATCTGGGAATGAACGTGTGAGTGCGCTGTAACGAGCCTCGTTCATGATGAAGTCCTGATAAGACTCTGTAGGAGCCTTGGAATCGAGCTGGAATGGGTTCTTGCCCTCAGCAGCCAGACGAGGATCATAACGGAAGTTGTTCCAGTAACCGCACTTAACAGCCTTTTCCATCTCAGCCTGACAGTTTGTCATACCGCCCTTGATGGAGTGCATCTCACAAGGAGCATAGCCGATGATGAGTGACGGTCCCGGATAAGACTCAGCTTCCTTGATTGCCTTGAGTGTCTGGTTCATGTCAGCACCCATAGCGATCTGTGCAACATAGATGTAGCCGTAGCTCATAGCGATATCAGCAAGGCGCTTCTTTGCGATTGCCTTACCTGCTGCTGCGAACTGTGCAACCTGGCCAATGTTGGAAGACTTGGAAGCCTGTCCGCCTGTGTTGGAGTAAACCTCGGTATCGAATACCATGATGTTTACATCTTCGCCTGTAGCAAGAACGTGGTCAAGACCGCCGAAGCCGATATCATAAGCCCAGCCGTCACCACCGAAGATCCATACGGACTTCTTGGAGAGGTAGTTCTTGTTTGCAACGATATCTGCACAATTCTCGCACTTGTCAGCGCACTTCTCGAGCTCAGCAAC
>LVAK01000006.1 GCA_001604035.1 Clostridiales bacterium Firm_05 | reverse complement strand
GCAGCCGGCTTCGGAGCAGCGGCGGCCATAGGCGGTGTGGGCAGCTTCTGTCCCTGGATCGGGGCAAATATAGGCTGTCCGTTCTGGTCGATGCCTGTCATCTGCATCTGGATGTATGTATATACAGGCTGACCTTTCTGGTCGTATCCGGCAAACTGTGGAACATTGATGATCTGAGGCTGCGCCGGGGCAGCGGCAGGTCTTGCAGCGGCTGTATTTACAGGAGCTGCCTGATTTGGGATCGTATTATCCATAATTACCTCATTATTCTCGACTGGAGCGGCATTATATGCCGGCTCACTGATAACAGGCTCAACAGGGGCTGAGCCAACGGGTTCGATGCTCTGAGGAGCTATCGGAGCAAGTTCCTCAAAAGCGGGCTGTGCTGCTGCCTGAGATGTATCTTCGATGGCAGGAGAAATGTATTCTTCCTGAACAACGGGAGCTGCATCTTCAATGACAGGAGCAGTTTCCTCTGCGGCCTGAGCGATATCATCAAGCAAGGGAGCTGCTGACGGAGCTATATCGTCCAGTACGGGAGGAGTGATATCCCCGATAACGGGGGCAGATGCATCCGCAGAACCAGGAAGAGGGAGTTCGTCCATTTCTGCGGGCATCGAGGGAGCTGGGAAAGAATTGCTTACCGGCTCGGCTTCTATGCCGAAAGCCTCGTAGGTACTGAGAACAGTTGTCTCTTCCTCGTCATATTCGTCATTTGAATATGCAGCAGGAGCGCTGAGGACTTCTGTTTCACCGTAGTTCGGGGTGCTGAGAACTTCTGTCTCACCATAGTTCGGAGTGCTGAGGACTTCAGTCTCACCATAGTTCGGAGTGCTGAGAACCTCTGTCTCGCCATAATTCGGAGTGCTGAGAACTTCTGTTTCGGGAGAAGCATACTGGCCGTTTCCGGTAAAAAGCTGGTTTGCAACATTGTTCCACTGCTCAGTATGGCCGGGATCAGGCTGATCCTGTGCATATACCGGCGGTACCTCATAGCCCGGCTGAGGGGCGTAGTTGTTCGGAGCGTTGTAGACCGGCTGGTGCTCATATGATGGCTGTGACTCATACACAGGAGCTTCCTGAGGTGAATACGGAGCCTGAGCGAAAGGATTATGAGCTGCCATATAAGGATTCTGAACAGATGAAAGCTCGCTTTCCTCGACGTCGACCACAGAAGGCTGCTCATAGCTGTTGTAATCCTGTGCAGCTTCCTGCTGGGGCTGATTGATGGCGAACATCTTCATGATATCCTCTTCTGTCTGGATGTTCTTCTGGCTGAGGTCGATATCAGCCATTTCCTCTGGTTCTGCATAAGCTGGCTGCTGTGGAGCATACTGTTGTTCCTGAGCCTGCTGACCGGGTGCCTGGATAGCGAACTGAGCGAGGAAATCATCTTGTACAGGAGCAGATGCTGCCTGAGCATCAACTGTTTCCTCCGACTTCTGAACAGCGAACTGAGCGAGAAAATCATCTTCCTGCTGAGCTTCGTCCTTAGGAACGTTTATAGCGAATGCGGCAAGGTCGTTGTCCATAGGAACGCCTGTGCCGGGGATAGTCTGGAGATTGGCGAGCCTTTCTGCTTCTTCGGCGGCCTTCCTTGCCTCTTCTTCAGCGGCAGCCTTTGCGGCCTCAGCAGCTTCTCTGACAGTTCTTGCCTCTTCCTCGGCTTTTCTTCGTGCTTCTGCCTGAGCTCTTTCTTCTTCACGCCTTTTCTCTTCGGGGGTTTTGGTTATTTTTGCGGTAGTATTTCCGAGAGGGACGATACCCTCCTCGTCCAGTCCACGCTTGGCTCTTGCCTTCTCCTCCTTGAGGATACGTGACATTTCTTTTTTATCGGCTTTTATGATGAGCTTAGCCAACTTTTCCTTGCACTTGTCGCAGGTGATCTCCTTGAGGTCTGTCATAGTGTTTCCTCTGCGGTATTTTGTCACATTCTCAGGCCTGAGCAGATTGATGCCGCATCCTGTTTTCTTTTCATCGCAAGTGCCGTGTACTTCATCATTGAACGAAGCTGTTACGAGTGTAATATCCATAAAAGTCTCCATCCCTCACCGATGAGGCGAGTTCCGCTTTACGGCTGCGGCCGCCGATTTCCCAAGATCCACGCAACTGTTATATGCAGCCTTGGTGATATTAGTAGAGGGACATGGCTGCGCTTCATGCGGGACATATAAATGTACATATATTATACCCCAAACAGGAGAAAAAATCAACACTTTCTTAAAAATTCCCTTGAAATATTATACGATTTTTAAAATTTTGGGAGAAAATAACAAATCGTTATCTCGTTTTTTGTCCATATTTACATCCTTAAAATAAGCTTAAAATAATCTTAAGTTACCGGTTGTCAAGTCGGCTGGATTGGTTTCAAAAATTGCTATAATTATACAATAGAGTTGACAAAATATTATATGAATGGTATACTATTGTATAGTATAAGTGAACAATATATGAATGGCTGATATATAAATAGAAATGATCGCAGAAGCGTGCAGGGGAAAGAAAGGGTCTCCGGTCAGCATATTCTGTTCGCTAATATTAATCTATTGTATTACGGAGGACATTATGAAACGATTCTACAGGCGTACTGCGGCTGGCATCATGAGTCTTGCACTGGCTCTCACTTCAGCCGGCTTCAACGCAGCCCCGACCGCAGAGGCTGCTGCCCAGGGCGTGACCATAAACGAGGTCTGCCCGAAGAACACGATCTACCCTGGTCCGGACGGCGGCTTATACGACTATGTGGAGCTCTACAACAGCTCCGGAAGCTCAGTTGATATCAGCGGCTGGGGACTCAGCGACAAGGAAACAAAGCCCTATCGCTATATCTTCCCTTCCGGAACGATCATCGATGCAGGTCAGTATCTGACGGTATTCTGCGACGGAACAGCAGGTGAGACGAACCCGGCTATCGTTCCCTTTGGCCTTTCCACTTCGGGAGAGACACTTACACTGACAGACACATCAGGCAATACTATCAGCACTGTCACATTTGAATCACTTGCCTCTGATACCTCATACGGTCAGTATCCCGACGGAAGCGGAGAGTATTTCACCCTGAAAACTACTCCTAACGCTGCAAATGCTGCTCCTGAGGGCTCAAATGCAGTAAGACTGCCTGAGTTTTCAGCAGAGAGCGGATTCTACGGAAGTGAGTTCCAGCTCACTATCAATGCGCCGCAGGGCACAACGGTATACTATACAACAGACGGAAGCGATCCTACAACAGCTTCCGAGAGATACTCCGGAGCTATCCGTGTGTACGATAAAACTGATGAGCCCAATGTCTACAGCGCACGCACAGATATAAGTGCAGACAATGTAACTGCTCCGGCAAACAATGTGGACAAGGCAATGGTCGTAAGAGCTGTTGCGGTTGACGGACAGGGCAGAGTGAGCGATATAGTCACAAAGACTTATTTCGTCGGAACTACCAACGGCTCCTACTACAAGAATATGAAGGTCATTTCCCTCGTTACCGATCCTGATAATCTTTTTGATTATGAGAAAGGCATCTACGTAAAGGGCAAGATCTATGACGATAAATACGGTACACAGACTCCCGGAAATCCTGGAATTCCAGGCAACCCCGGAAATCCCGGAGGTCAGCAGGATCCCGGCGGACAGGAGAACCCCGGAGGTCCCGGCAATTGGGGCAACTGGGGCAATATCGGAGACTGGGGCGACTTCGGTGACTGGGGCATAGGCATCGTTAATTCGTGGGAAAGAGAAGCCAACTATACCCAGCATGGCCGTGAATGGGAGAGACCTGCTTCCATTGAGGTGTTCGATAATGGTCAGAGCGTTCTCGCTCAGAATGTTGGTATCCGTATAAAGGGCGCTGCTTCAAGAAATACTCCGCAGAAGAGCTTCAACCTCTATGCACGTATGGACTACGGCAAGGGCGAGTTTGAGTACGATTTCTTTGACGGAAGAGCTGCCAAGGCGAAGAACGGCAAGACTATAAAGAAGTATGAAGGCGTTACTATCCGTAACGGCGGAAATGATAACGGAGGAATGTTCTTCCGTGATTCAGTGAACCAGAGACTTGTTGCCGACAGAAATATGGCTGTTGAGGCTACAAGTGAGTGTATGGTATTCATCGACGGCGAATTCTGGGGCATCTATCAGCTCATCGAAAGAGTCAGCGATGACTACATAAACAGCCACTACGGCATAAAGAAGAGCGATGCTGTTATTGTCAAGAACGGTGAGCTCGAAGAGGGCACAGATCAGGATCTCCAGGACTGGAACCAGCTTGCCCAGACCTATGCTTCCGCTGATATGAGCAGTGACCAGATGTATGAACAGCTCTGTGAAAAGCTGGATATACAGAGCTATATCGATTATTTTGCAGCTCAGATCTACTGGAACAATGCTGACTGGCCGCAGAACAACTATGCAGTATGGCGTACAGCATCCGTTGATGAGACAAATCCTTATGCAGACGGAAAGTGGAGGATGTTCCTCTTCGATACAGAGTATTCCACAGGCTTGTACAATATGAATACAGGTGCAGGGGACAATGCCTTTACACGTATCCAGCGAAACAGCGACAACGAGAGCAGGATGTTCATCAATCTGCTGAAGAACCAGAAGTTCCGTGAGCAGTTCAACCTTACTATGATGGACCTTATCAATTACAATTTCGACAACGAAAAGGCTCAGGCTGTCATAGACTATTTCGACCAGAATTTCCGCCAGCAGATACTTGATACATTTGAGCGCTACAGCATAGGCAAGTCCTCATTCGGCGGCGGAAGCCCTGAGCAGACCTACACCAGCGCCCTGAGGACTGTGCAGAATTTCTACAGCCAGCGTGCTCAGAATATCCAGCAGCATATGAGACAGGCTACATCACTTACCGGAAACACCAATACTCTCACTGTCAATAATCAGACTGACAAGGGCGTGGTGAAGGTGAATACAATAAAGCTTACTGACAACGATCAGAAGTATTCAGGCCAGTACTATGATGAGCAGACTATGACGATATCTGCTGAGCCTAAGGAAGGCTACAAGTTCAAGACCTGGGATATAAGCGGCGGCGATCTTGCCGGTATCGATACAAAGTCATCTGTTATCTCGTTCAAGCTCTCGTCTGATGTGAATGTTACCGCTGTATATGAGGCCGATAACGGAAGCGATATCATAACAACGACTACCACCACAACTTCATCATCTGCAACTACAACTACCACTACGACAACTCCTCCTGATACTGACAGAGTATGGGGAGATGCTGACTGCGACGGCGTAGTAAAGATGAACGATGCAGTTCTTATCATGCAGTCTATCTCAAATGCAGATAAATACGGTGTGGATTCCAATGAAAAGGGACATATCACAGCAGAGGGACAGAAGAATGCCAACGTCTATGAGAACTCTACCAGCGGAGTTACTCCTCAGGATGCACTGTATATACAGAAATGGCTCCTGAATATGTTCCCGTCACTTGATCCCAAGGACTTCAGACCGTTGTAATTCCACAAAAATAAACGCTTGAGCGTGATGATCGCTCGGCGGTATATATGTCAGTTATTGAGGAGGCTCTTCTGAAAAAAGTGCCTCCTCAAGCTTTATACTTTGATCTTCCGTTGTGATTAAGTAGTGCTCAGGCATTTCTTTTGTTAAATCCGCATATGGAGCCAGAGTAAAATTTGTACAATAAACGAATTGAAAAAAACTGAAAAATTGTGTATTATAATAAGTGGAACAACCATTGACAACCATAAAAAGAAAGAAGGAATGAAGATGATTTTAAGAAAAATGAGCATATTCCTGATCGTTTCATCAATGGTATGCGGAGCTGCGGCCTGTGGGAGCAAGGGCTCTTCAAGCTCAGAAGAGAAGGCTGTTGAGATTGAAGAGGCGGTAGGAGCTGAGTCCGGCGATGCTTTCCTCTACATAAACGAGGCGCAGGGCTGGATACAGTATGCGGGAAAAAAGGATGATCCTGCTCATACCATGCTTTCATACGATGCAGGAGTTCCTCATATCAACGGCAGCGGAAGTTATACTGTAAGCGTAAATGCTGATACCAACGGATTCCGTATTGATACTGCGGGAGATGCTGAAGATGACAGTATAAAGCCAAGCGGACTGATGTTTGCGGCAGTTGTCATAAAGGACGGCAAGCAGCTTTATCCTGATGCAGTTATAACCATAGACGCTATCCGTGTGGACGGAAACGAGATCACTATGAAGTCGAAGAATTATACATCCTCTGATGACGGAGTGGAGCTGCGCTCGAACATCTACAATACGTGGGTAGGCGGTATTCCGGACGATGCGGTTTCTGTAAACGGTAAGGTCGCAGTGGATGACAGCAGTTATTCTCCGTGTATAGTGGATGCCGGCGATTTTAAGGAATGGACAAAGGTTGAGGTTGATTTCACAGTGTCTGGTATCTGAATAGATGTACCGGCTGCATGAGCAATACAAGAAATCACCATTTTTTTCATATAATTTCTTCCGATTTTTTTACCTGATCTCAAGCCTGTACAATGCTTTTGCGTTGTATGGGCACTTTTTTCTGATCCCTTATGGAGGGCACTGCGGAGCTCTCCGGAAGGAGGAAAAAGCGTGGAGATAATCGCAAACGGGAAGAATATCCCAACATACGAGTTCGGCGACCTTTTCATACAGGGAGAAAAGCTTGCCGACACTATAGTTTTTGTGGTTGATCGTATACATAATGGATACGATCTTGCGGATCATTCCTTTGTCATAAGCGGAGTGACCGCCGCCGGTTACTGGGCGGTACAGGCTCTTGAGAAGGAAGTGGAAACTGAAAGGATCAAGCTGATATGGCCTGTATCAGCCGATTTCACAGCCGATGCCGGACAGCTTGAGCTGTGCATGACTGCCTCGCCGGAGTACGGAGAGATCACCCATGTGATAAGGTATGCTATGCAGCCTGTGAACGTCAGACCTTTCCCAGTGGGAAGAGAAAGACCGGAGCCGGAGGAGTGATATACTATTTAAAAGAGCCACAGGGAAGAAGAGACTTCCTTGCGGTTCTTTTTTTGTGCATTTTTACAGCCCTTGTTTCTGGTTTTATAGTAAAAATCATATATGTATATGGCAAAAATATGATAATTGGACAAGGCAGTTTTTGTCAGTGACGGCAAAATGCCTAAAACGGGGGTAAGTGTTTTGCTGTACTTAACAATTCTTTAAAAAAACAGAAAAAATCTGCGCTTAAATGTTGCAATTTAAAGTTGAGTGTGATATAATATTTGTATAAGTTTAACAATCGGTAGCATTGGGACATCAATGCTCCTATTGTGCTGTCTTGAAATTTGATTTTTGTAGAATTATTTTTTCATTTTTAAGACTGCGAATTACATTATGTATAATGCTTGGTAAATATTACTAAAAATGGCGGTGTGATTTAAGTCAAAAAAGAGATTGAAAAGTAACATATAAAATGATATAATTATAATGTTAAGACAGTGTGAACGAATAGCAAAAGCAATATTAATGGAGGTGGTTTCATGAAGAGTTTTTCCTATGTAGCCCAGGACGCTAAGAATCAACAGGTCAAGGGTATGATCAATGCGGAAAACGAGCAGGAATTCTTAAAGAAAATTAAGGAAAAAGGCTTGTACGTCAAAGATTACAAGGAAAGCGATTCAACCGAGTCAAAATCATTGTACAAGTTCAAAACCAAGGATCTGGCATTCTGCTGCCGTCAGCTCAGCGCTATGCTTACCTCTGGTCTTACACTTGTAAAATCGATCGACATTCTCACCAAGGAACAGGAAAACGAAAAAGCAAGAGCTATCTGGCAGGATATCTACGAGAACGTTCAGAAGGGTGAATCTTTCTCCTCAGCTCTCGAAATGCACGAGGGTTCTTTCCCGGACTTCCTGATCTCAATGGTAGGCGCAGGCGAGACCAGTGGTTCGCTGGATATCATCATGCAGCGTATGTCAGATCATTATCAGAAGGAAAATAAACTGAAAAATACCATCAAGGGCGCTATGATCTACCCGATCATCCTCCTGGTGCTCTGTATTGCGATCGTTATCTTCCTCTTTACGTTCATCATGCCGACATTCATTGAAATGTATGAAGATCCGTCAACAATGCCGCCTCTTACAAAGGTTATGAAGGGCATAAGTGACTTCCTGAGAACGAAATGGTATCTGCTCATAGGAATTATCGTAGCACTCGTATTCGGACTCAAATATGCTCTTAAATCACCGAGCTTCCGACTTAAATTCGACAGGCTGCTTGTTAAGGGCCCGGGCTTCGGTCCTCTTATCACCAAGATCTATACCGGACGTTTTGCACGTACCCTCTCTTCACTCTACTCCAGTGGTATCCCCATGGTAGAGAGCCTTGAAAGAGCATCTGCTATCCTCGGTAACTCCTACATCGATGAGAAGTTCATCGACGTTGTAGACGAGGTAAAACAGGGTGAATCGATCTCAGCAGCTATTACAAGAACAGAGATCTTCGAGCCGATGTTCACATCAGTACTTTACGTTGGTGAAGAGTCTGGTGCGCTGGATTCGATCCTTGAAAAGACTTCAGAATACTATGAAGATGAATCAGAGTCAGCTGTTCAGCGTCTCGTAAGTATCATCGAGCCTGTGCTCCTTATCTTCATGGGTATCATCATAGGTCTCGTAGTCTGCGGTATTTACCCGGCACTCTATGGTGCATTTGAAGGTATCGAAAACGAATAAAACGGAAAGGTGGAAAGATAAATGCTTTCATTTGATATTACCGATAGAAATATACGTGTCGTTAAGGGAACAGAAAGCAACGGCAAGATCAAGATCAGTTCCGCTGCAAACCTTAATGTAGAAGAAAACCTTATAGTAAACGGCCATGTTAAGGATGTCCCCAATGTGGCTACACTCATCAACGCAGTTCTTAAAACACATAAAATGCCCGATAAGGAGGCTATCGTATCGATCTCCTCCAACCTTACAATATTCAAGGAAATGAATGTTGCAAAGGTAAAGACACAGGATCTTCAGAAGGTAGTTAAGCAGCAGATGCAGGCTGAGCTCAATCTGGACGATTCCTACAGCGTATCCTACATCATCGTAGGCGATGCTGAGAACACAGAGGGCGGCGAGCCTGCTTACAGAATCCTCGCTACAGCTTGTCCTTTTGAGATCGTAAACAGCTACAGAGAAGTGTTCAAGCTCCTCGGTATCTCACTGAGATCAGTTATGATCGGTTGTAACTGTATTACAAAGGTTCTTCTTGCTGATACAAAGATCAGATCAAAGATGCCTCTCCTTGCAGTACAGATCGATAACAACTTCATCTCACTCAACCTCTATGAGCAGGGCTCACTTTCATTCTCACGTTTTGCCTCCATCGATGCCGCAGACTACGGCTACTCCGATGACTACGTTTTCGAGGCGGTTAACGAGAATATCTTCCGTATGTTACAGTTCCACAGAAGCCGTAACACCGGTGAGACCATCGAGAACGTTATCTTCTACGGAGATACACACGAGTACGTAAGACTTACAGATGAACTTGAAAAGCTTGACCTTAAGACCAGCCTTATCAACGTTCCTCCGCAGATCCACGGACACGAAAACCTTGAGTTCTCTCTCTACGCTAACGCTATCGGCGCTATGTTCAAGAGAAACAAGGACACTGAGAAGATCAACCTCCTCGAAACAGACCTTGGCTCTATCGTAAGAAGCAAAGTAAAGAACGACAACTCAGGAAATATCGTTCTCCTCGGAGCTCTCGCTGCTGCTGTCCTTATTGTTGGCGGTATGTATGCAGGCTTCACACTTAAAAATAAGAGTATCGAGAAGGATATCAATGAGGCTCAGGACTTCATCGACAGCCCGACCACAAAGCAGAAGCTCGATAATATAACAGCGCTTGAATTCAAAAGAGATCAGGCAATCGCATATCAGACACAGGTCCAGAATGCAAGAGCTGCTTATGATTCACAGCCTGTTATCTTAGGCAGAAAGTTTGACGTTCTCCGTGATACCGCTGCCGAAGTTTGGGAGAAGGTTTACGGTGAGAAGGCAAATGGCGTTATTGAGTGGCATGGCTATCAGAACGGTGTGCTCAATTTCGACCTCTACTTAGATACCGTTGACGTAGAGAAGAATAAGGATTATGCTAAGAAATTCCCGGCTGAGTATGTTGAGACACTTCTTAAACTCAAGGAAGATGACGGAAAGCCTACCTTTAGGAAGGCCATCTACACAGGTTATGCTGTAGAAAAGGCAACAGTTGATGCTGATAATCCTAATGAGAAGGGCAAAGATCAGCTCCACCTTACGCTTGATATCGAAGTAAACGGCGAACACAGCGCTGCCGCTGATATCTTTGCAGCTGAAGATGAGGCAAAGAAGAAAGTGGAAGAGAGCGCTAACTAAGGGAGGTTGAGTTGAAATGAAATTAAATTACAGAGACAAGGTTATCCTTGGTATAGTTCTTGCTTTATTCATAATCATCGGCGGTTATATCGGACTTGTCAAGCCGAAGAGAGCTGTTATAAAGGATAATAAGGAAAAGCGTACAGAGGTTCAGGACGAACAGGACAGAATCGAGAGACGTATTGCTACAGGCACACAGCTTGAAAAGGACATCGAGGATGCACAGAAAAAGGCCGAAGATCTCGGAAGTATCTTCGTTGAGAAGAGCGACATCGATAAGACAACACTCCTTGATAAGTTCATGCAGGACTATGCAAATGAGTGTAAGGTCGAGGTTATCGATCTTAAGGTGGACGATGTTGCAGCAAATGCACTTGCATATTACTACAAGCCTTATGTAGAAGTTGCTACAGCACTTCGTGAGAGCGCAGATATCAACGGAACTCTTCAGGAGCAGGTTGCAGAGGAAAGCAAGGAAACAGTTGCTGTTGAGGGCAGAAATGTTGAGACTATCATATCAACAAGATATGGTATCGAGGTTATCGGCGAAAAGCAGAACGTATGGAAGTACATGGACATGATCGCTGATGAGGACGAAGCTGTTCTGATCACTTCAATCAGCTTTGAGAAGTACAACACAGAAGATGACCAGAATAAGCCGGCTGCTCAGAACAACGATCAGCAGCAGGGACAGAATAATCAGCAGAATGGCGAAAAGAGAGAGAATCTCGAAGACGATACGGTTATTAAATCATCGATCGTAGTTCATCTCTATTCTATTTACAATATGGAGAAACCTGTATTTAACGACTAATCGCACTATCCGTAGCAGTTATTGAGAGATGATAACCAGAAAGGCGGTTAAGAAAAATGAAAACTGAGAAAAAAAGGACCTTGAAAGGTTCTGTACTGTTTACAGTTGTCTCAGTTCTGGCGCTGATGATCATTTTCATGACAAGTGCGCTGGCACTGGCTTCAGCCGCAAACAGACGAGCTCACAAATCTTACTCGGCATCTCAGGCTTCGTATACCGCCCGTGCTGCAATCGATAGTATCCTCGCAGCGGTGGGAACGGATAACGAATTTGCAAATGCAGTTGCCGGAATTACTGAAGGCGGAAGCATCAGCGTTGACGTTGGTATCAATGAGCCTTCGCTCGGTAAGATAACAAATGCAAAGATCTCATACGACGGCACAGTTTACATCTTCGATCCAGTGAAGATGCAGTGGGCCGAGAAAAACAGACTTCTTATCAGCGCTGACGTAACACTCGGCGGTGAAACACAAAGCATAACTTCACACGTAATACAGGATCCCGTCGTTAAATCTGACGACGGACCTGGTTACCTTACAATGGGCGGCACAAGCCCTAACGGAAACGGCGGTACCGTTCTCGGTGGTTCCTATATCGGAATGGGTATAGGTGTACCATACGATAAGACAGATTTGACTAAAGGAAATAAATCTTGGAACGATGGTATCACATACTTCAAGTATAAGGAAGGCGATCCCTATCCGACAATACTGGAGGATCATGAGTACCGCACAGGTATAACCTACACTCCTAAGGATCAGAACAAGCAGGAAGCTCCTATAGTTATTAATGGTAACTATAAGATAATGACTGAAATGGCTTTGTACTACACTCAGAAGGCTAAGGGCGCTGCTATCTGGGGCGATGTAACTTTCCCGAATAACGGACGCTTCTATACAGAATTTTCAGATGGCTTAAAGAAGGTCGCAAACGGCGGACTTAAGTTCACTGAGATACCTTTCCTTTATGTAGATGGCGATTTCCAGCTTTCATCTTCAGATGATTGTATCATAGGAAGTAAGGACGGAAGCATTCCTTTCAATCTCTTTGCCGGAACTATCCACACAAAGCAGAACAGTAATGCTATCATCAATTCAAGTGTATACCTCATGGATCGTGGCGGAGAATCTGAGCTTCAGATGGGCAAAAGTACATTTGGTACATGGGTAAATTCCGTATACACAGGAAGTGCTGCATACAACAAGACAGCAGGCTTCTATTCAAGAGGAAGCATAAAATTCACAGGCGACGGCCCATTAGTTGTTAACGGCTGCATCAGAGTTGAGGAGAACCTCACTATCAACCCACAGATGACTGTTAACGGCAACATTGCTGTTGGCGGCACACTGGATTTCAAGACAAACCAGTTCAAGCTTGGCGGAGGTTATACGATCTACGCAAGAAATGTTACAGGTACAGGCGTAACTGTTAATAATGCAGGCGGCCTTAACCCCGGATATACTCAGGGCAACCTTAACTACGTTCTGGGTAAGGATGTTTCTTATGTGAATATAGATAATGAAATGGATCATGCAGATTATGCATGGCTCCTTCCTGAGGTTCTTGATGCACATACAGGAACACCTGTAGCCGGAGGAAATGCTATTGACTTCGGTGGCGAAGTTCTGACAGAATTCTTTGATGAAAATAGTTTTGACGGAACTCCGACTGATGATGCAGGCACAAATATCACAAAGGTCTACAAGGCCAATGTATATCTGAAGAATGGCAAGGAAGTTCCAGCTTCTGAGGCATTGAACTCTGCTAAGTCATGGACATACAAGGGCGAAAGCGGCACAATAACTATCAAGCCTATAGAAGACTTCTATAAGGACATTAAGGAGCCTATCTATCCTGAAAATGCAACAAGAGAAACTCTCATGGGCGTTTCTGGTCCTGTAAAGGGAACAGAAGGCCATATCGCAAAGCAGGCTGCTCCTACTGAGGTAAACAACAAGGTTTACACATCAGCAAGTCTCGTCGGAAATGTAACAGAGAGCTGTACACTTACAGGTCCATGGGCAAAAACTGTTACAGTAAGAACAACGGGTAAGGACATCCACGTTCTTCTCGATGACGTTACATTCGACAATCCGGAAACACCCGGCGCTGCTCGTATCTATGTTGATGAATCAGCAGGCGGACACGTTTACTTCTACTTTGCAGGCAAGGTCGTATCTACCTACAGCAATCCTGCTGAGGTCGAGAAGACAAAACTCTTCGATACTGTTAAGGATCTTATGACAAAGTGGGGAATCGAAGATAATATCGATAAGCCAAGTCCGGAGATACCTGCATCAAGCACACTGACCATAGGAATGAACGGCAGCTATAATAAGGAAAAGGGCGATGGCTTTACAGCATCCGGAAACGAGATCAATATCACAGGAAGTACAAAGATCGAGTGCGGTGCTGGTGAGTGCTGGCTCAGCGGTACAACTGTTCATATCTATCCGAAGTCAAGCGGAACGACCTGGGTTCACCTTAAGGGCGTAAAGGCAAGAAACAACTGTAAGTTCATCATTCATGACCTGGATCCGAGCAACGGTAAGCAGCTCGGCGGAGTTATCAACTTCTATATTGAAGGCGAGAACAATCTTGATAATACACCGATCTATACAGAGTCATTCGATAAGGCAGCAAAATCAGGAAAGACTTATCAGATAGTTTCTGACCCGAGCAATAAGGCGCTTTATACTGACAAGGTACCTGAGGAAAATACAATCCCTGCACCAAATGTAAATCTCTATTCTAAGATAGACGATCCTACAGCAACTATCAAGGCACAGAACGGATTCTTTATCACAGCTTATATACGTGCTCCGTATATGACTTGTGATGTAAGCAACTTCGGCGGCTTCTATGATGACTTTATGCTCAACCGTCTGTATTATGACGGCGTAAAGCTTGGCACAATGAACACTAACCCCGGAAACGGCGGAGGTAAGAAGTGTGAGCGTCTTGGTATCGTTGGATGCTTCAACGTTTATGACTATCCTTCACAGAATGACTGGACTCTGCTTTACATAAAGCAGGACGGTTCAAACGGCGGAAGCAGTGTTAAATCCGCAGATGGTGCACATACTTATGCAGTTGTTGATTATCTCGACTATTAAGGAGGAATGACACATGAAAAAAAGAAAAAAGAAGCTTCGTGGCATGACTCTCGTTGAAGTTATAATCGCAATATTAGTATTCGCATTGCTCGGAATGGTTCTTATGGGTGTCGGTAATGCTACCGACGCTCATCAGAAATCAGCCCGCAAGTATAACCAGAAGGTTAACGACGAGGGCCCGATCGCTGAAGCACAGCATGATGCAAATGCCATCCTTATCAATAAGGATTACACGATCAAAGTTGGTCAGAGCGGCGGAACCCCTGTAGAGGTTCACGGTAAGATGTACAGCGTTGAAGATCCTAAAGTCGATGAGTCAGGAAACATCGTTTACGATGCAGACGGAAATGTAGTTCCTGATCCGAATAACGACAGCGGTCATTTCAAGTTCATCGAGATCCAGAAACCAACAGAGGCTGCAACTGCTGCACCGACCACAACCGGTCCGACAACGTAAGGGGGCGGTCTGATGAAGAACAAGAAAACTTTAAAGGGCTTTACCCTTATCGAACTCATAATCGTCATGGCGATTTTTGGTATCATTATGGTAGGAACGATGAGTATCATCAATCCTGTCAATAAGATCATCAAGAACGCTTCGCTGCAGGAAGCAAATTCAGCAGCAGTTGACAATATGAAGCGCTATTTTGAAGGTACACTGAGATATGCAGACGCTATCGAAGTATTCTCCGGCGATCTGGTTGACCTTGACGGTCATAAGGTCGTTGACGAGAAGAAGGCAGTGGAAAACTTCATTACAAACCACTATAACAACAGAACTAACCCCGGTACCGAGGATCCGCTTACTGGTAAAGTCAGAATGCTCAAGGTCGATAACGGTAACGGCGGTAAGGTAACAGAGTATGAGTATGACTTCACAGCAGGTTATGCTGCATATAAGTGGGCTAACAAGAACAAGGTAATGACTAAGGACGCTTACGGAAACGATGTTCAGGAGTATACCAAGGAGCCTTGTACAGTTGAACTCGTTAAGAAGGATGACAGCGTTATCAACCCTGTCTACTATGAGAACTACAGCTTCTACTTTATTCCTGGCTATAACAAGCAGACAAACGTTTCTGATACTTCGATCATAAACTCAGCTCTTGATGCATCAGGTTCAACTGTATTTAATGCTTCAAAGGATAAGACAGATGTTTATTATGCAACTGTTGAGCCGGTTGATTCTT
Source organism: Clostridiales bacterium Firm_05 (assembly GCA_001604035.1). GTDB lineage: Bacteria > Bacillota > Clostridia > Oscillospirales > Ruminococcaceae > Ruminococcus. The sequence continues at coordinate 1,866 of LVAK01000006.1, read as the reverse complement.
CAGTTTCACCTTACAAATTCAACAGAGACCTGTTCTCACTCAGCGTTATGACTTATAAGAAGGATAACGCTATGGGTAACACAAAGTCCATTGATGCTACAAAGGAATATGACTATTCAGGTCTTCTGTTCAAGTCTCCTTTCGCTCTGACAAATATCAATGTTTCACTTGTAAACATCAATTCTTCTTTCAGCAGCGATAAGGCAGGCGATAAGTACGGCCCTATCAGATGGGACGGCGAGACCAACGAGGGTAATTATAATCCTCTCAAAATGGTCGATATCGCAACTCCAACAGACGGTAAGTGGGATTATGAACAGATAAACGCACAGGAAGCAAGACTCATCAATCAGCGTTACTGCGGATATGATGCACAGCCTGGCCAGTGCCTCTACTTCATCTACACACTTCCGGACATGAAATAAAATAAAAAAACAGGCAGCAGTTCAAATGCTGCTGCCTGTAATTTATTTTTGCTTTTTATTCAAACTTCATGAGACCAAGATACCAATCGGCTATCCTTTCTCCCCAGAGAAGTCCGATAGCGATCCCGATGGAAAGGAACGGTCCGAAGGCAAATTTCGATTCCTTGGTCACTATCTTGTTTATCATGCCGCCGATAGCTGCGGCAACCAATCCTATCAGTGTTGAAACGATAATAACACGAGTTCCTACAACAGCTCCGGCTGCCACCATGAGAAGTGTGTCGCCGAGCTCAATAGCACGGAAGTCCTCGCCGCATTTCTTCTTGATGATCGGCCTGCTGACTTCACCTATTATAAAGAAGGGAACGCTTATGACAAGTGCTCCGATAATGTGGCTCTTTATGGATACACAGCCATCTGCAAAAAGATGCATCGGAACGGCACAGAGAAAGATTATAGCAAGTATCCTCAGATCGATCTCCATTGTGTCCCAGTCCATGAAAGCTACTACAATGAGCAGTGACATGAGCAGACAGGTTATTATGGCTTTAGCATTGATATCAAGTACCCAGAACGTAAGCACGAAAAGTATTCCGTTGAGACTTTCAACAATGGGGTAGCGTGCAGAGATCTTTTCACCGCAGTTGTGGCATTTTCCACGGAGCATCAGCCAGCTGAATACAGGGATGAGATCAATGGGCCTGATCTTAGTGCCGCAGGTCATACAGTGCGATGACCGCTTTACGAGTGACTCACCTTTTGGCACTCTCAGGATAACTACGTTGAGGAAGCTTCCGATACATATTCCAAGGAGAAAGATGAGTCCAAGAAAAATGAATCTGAAGGAATTGCTGGTAAATTCGTCATGGAGCATATTTTCAAAGTCCATCATGAGTTTTACCCTCCTTTAATAAAATTATAATGTAATATTTATATTATATCACATATGCCAAAAATTTCAAGTAAATTTTTATAAGCGGAGGTTTGTTATGAGAAACGAGAGAATTGGTGACTACTTAGTCAATCAGGGCCTGATCACAAGCGATCAGCTCCAGCAGGTTCTTGCGGCACAGAAGGAGGCCGGAGGAACTAAGAAGTTCGGTGACGTTGTTGTCGAGCTGGGCTTTATGTCGGAGGTAAACTTCGCTAAGGCTCTCGCAGGAAATCTGAGAGTTCAGTACGTTGATCTCGATAGTATCGATATCAATACTGAGGCAGTTCAGATGGTTCCTGAGGCTCTGGCAAGAAAGCACACAGTAATCGCTATCAATGTTCAGGGTAAGCGTCTTACTGTTGCTACCAACGATCCTGTAAACTTCATAGTACTGGAAGATATCAAGGTATCCACAGGTATGGATACAGTTCCTGTACTGGCTACAACATCAGCCATCAATAAGGCCATCGGTAAGTGCTATTCAATGCAGAACGTTGACAGCGTGGT
>LVAK01000246.1 GCA_001604035.1 Clostridiales bacterium Firm_05 | reverse complement strand
AAAATGGCAGATGACCTTATGGAGTCGATCGAACCATTCGATATCAAGGACGCTGTGGAGTTCAAAACTGCATACCTTTCCGGCTATCTGGCTGACAGGTACGATGTCTCCGCTGAGGACAGTATCGAGCGTGCAAATCAGCGTATAAAAAGAAGCACAGAAGAGACCTTCCGTGCAACTGTAAAGGGCTATACAAATGTAACGACAGAAAGCTCCAATGTCAACTTCCAGAATGGCAGATCCAGATATGCACTATATCCGGTGTGGCTGCTGAACACGACCTGGAACGGCAATAAGTATACCTTTGCTATGAACGGCCAGACAGGTAAATTCGTCGGTAACCTTCCGGCTGATCCCGGCATGGCTGCAAAGCTCTTTATAGGCATTGCTGCCGTATCTACTGCTGTTCTCTTCGGGCTTGCAAAGCTGCTTGGATTCTGTTAAGGAGGTGCGGTCATGATATTGAAAAAAATTCTTGCAGCGGCTGCCTGCGCTGTCGTACTGGCAGTACCCTGCTCTGTGACCTGCTGCAATACAGCTCCGCTGACTGCTGATGCAGCCTACAACGACGATTTCGACTTTGGCGATCTCGATCAGTACATTGTTGATGAGGATGAAGATACCTTCGACGATGTAGAGGAATATGATCCGTATTTCGGTGAAGATACAGCCCAGCATAAGGATGAGGACTCAAAAGAAGATGAAAAGCGCAGTCCGGTCTTAGTCTTCTTCATCTGTATGCTCATAGGCCTGCTTATCGCTTTGATAGCTGTAGGCTCTATGTGGGCAAAGCTCAAGACAGTTCATATGAAGAGCAACGCCTCTGATTACACAAAGCCTGAAAATCTTGTTCTCAGAGTCAATACCGATACGTTCTTGTCAAAGAAAGTCAACAAGTCTGCAAGATCCTCAAACAACAGCTGACTTTTATATTGACAAATATCACTCATTTAGTGTATAATTATAGTATTATATCCTCGCAGCCTGGCTGCCGGATATACAGATATTAAGATCCGGAGGAAAATTCTATGTGTGGAATCGTTGGCTTTACAGGAGATCTCCAGGCAGCACCTATTCTGCTTGACGGTCTTTCAAAGCTTGAATACAGAGGTTACGACTCGGCAGGTATCGCTGTACGTGACGGTGACGGAGATACCGAGGTAGTCAAGGCTAAAGGAAAACTTGAAGAACTTAAGAAAATGACAAATAACGGCGATGCTGTTAAGGGTAACTGCGGCATCGGTCATACCCGTTGGGCTACTCACGGAGAGCCTTCCGCCCTCAACGCTCATCCCCATTCAAGCGATGACGAAAACGTTATCGCCGTTCATAACGGTATCATTGAGAATTATCAGGAGCTGAAGGAGAAGCTGGTAAAGAGCGGCTATGAATTCGTATCACAGACTGATACAGAAGTAGCTGTAAAGCTCATCGATTACTACTACAAGAAGTACAGCCTCGGTCCGGTGGACTCTATCGCCCGTGCTATGATACGTATCAGAGGCTCATATGCACTCTGCGTTATGTTCAAGGACTACCCCGGCGAGATATATACTGCCCGTAAGGACAGCCCGATGATAATCGGTATCTCAAACGGCGAGACCTACGTGGCTTCCGATGTTCCGGCTATACTAAAGTATACAAGAAATGTATACTACATCGGCAATATGGAGATCGCTAAGCTCGAAAAGGGCAGCGTTAC
>LVAK01000245.1 GCA_001604035.1 Clostridiales bacterium Firm_05 | reverse complement strand
AAGAAGTACAGCGAGGCTTCAAAGCTCAAGAGCAACGTTAAGATAAAGGCGTGATAAAAATGTATGCGTGGCTTATCGACAATCTTGGAAATATCGTCGTTTCACTGATACTGATCTGTATCGTTACGGCGGTCATAGTCAGAATGGCAAAGGACAAAAAGCAGGGCAAGAGCTCCTGCGGCTGCGGCTGCGAGCACTGTGCAATGCATGGAAAATGCCATAAATGACAATATAAATCAATCGCCGGGGCGGTCTGAGGATCGCCCCGAATAAAAAACAGAGTGTTAGCTTATGCTAATAAGTAAAAAGGAGGAATCTATGAGCATAGTAATCGTTGGCGGCAATGACCGCATGGCAACACGTTATCAGGATATCTGCAAATCATTCAATCACAAATCCAAGGTTTTCACTCAAATGCCAGCGGACTTCGAGAATAAGCTTGGTACTCCTGATCTTATGGTGGTTTTCACAGGGACCTGTTCCCATAAAATGCTTGGAGCTGTCAAGAAAAGCTCCGAGAAAAACGGCGTACCCGTTGAGCACGTTCACAGCTCCAGCGTCAGTGCGCTGAAACAACTGCTAAATGATATAAAGGGGCGTAAATATGTCCGAAGTTGAGATCAGAAGCATTGACAATATACTCGCTTTTCACAGCGCCCCTACTCTGCTCGGAGTAAAGTGTGCCAACCTCATCTCATTTGATATGAGTGAGCATTCAATGACGGAATATCTGCATGAATTTGCGGATAAGCTCTCAGGCAGCGGACTTTGTGCAAGACAGCTGTGCAAATGCCGCAAGCGCACTCTCATATATGTCTACAATGAGAAAATGCTCAGTGCATGGCTGAAAACAGCTCATGTCCGGGATTTCCTTTCGGAGTACGGCTACAATGAAAATATGCCCCTGGACAAAATGCTTAGCATACTTTCAGGGCGTATCAGCTGCGGAAGCTTTCCGCACGAGATAGGCGCATTTCTCGGCTATCCAATCGGTGACATAAAAGGCTTTATCAGCAACAGCGGAAAGAACTGCCTGCTGTGCGGTTACTGGAAGGTCTACGAAAATGCTGAAAAAGCACGGCAAACTTTTAAAATTTACGATCGGTGCAGGGATATCCTGTTCGATAAAATAAACAACGGTCTGAACCTGTTTCAGGCAATAGGAGGAAATTTATGAAAACAGCAGTAATTTATTGGAGCGGCACAGGCAACACTGAGGCTATGGCAAAGGCAGCAGCCGAAGGTGCAAATGCAGAGCTCTTCACAGTATCAGAATTCAGCGGAAATATCGCTGATTATGACGCAATCGCATTCGGCTGCCCTGCTATGGGTGCTGAGGTCCTGGAGGAGGATGAATTTGAGCCATTCTTCACAGATATCGAGGGCTCTCTCAGCGGCAAAAAGGTACTTCTCTTCGGCTCATACGGCTGGGGTGACGGCGAATGGATGCGTAACTGGTACGATCGTACAAAGGCTGCCGGTGCTGAACTGATATCAGAAGAGGGCTTCATTGTAAACGAGGCTCCCTCCGATGATGATCTTGCCAAGCTGAAAGAGCTTGCTGCACAGCTTGCATAAGGAGACTGCCAATGAAAAAGATAACATCTTTAATAAGTGCCGCAGCCTGCATGGCTGCGATCACAGCATCTGCTTTACCGGCAAATGCTTCAAGCAGTGAAAAGGTATACGGCACAATGAACATCCCCTATGCTGATTTCTATGCAGCTGAGATCGGGAACGCATATGCAGTTGACGCAGTATCATCCGCTACAGCAAGCAAGTGGTCAATGAATGAACCGGGAAAGCTGGTGGCAGGTACCTACAACGACGGAAACGGCACTATCCTTGGCGTTACATTCCCTGTTGAGGTCAATGCTTCCGACGTTGACAAGCTTGAAAAGTACAGCTTCACCAAACTGGACGAGAAGCCGGCAGCATACAAGGAAGTTTCCGTTTCAGGCGACTCCCTTACCGTTTCAAAGGTCATCGATACTAACGGTGCAGAAAATACCGAAGGCTCTGCTACAGTTTCAACTTCCACAAGATACGGCGACTATCAGCTCAACGTCAAGGGCTATCCCGAGGGAGCTGATCTCTACGGCGTTATCGTGAATACCAAGGAGGGCGACCACTATGCGCTCCGTCACCTTGAAAACATCTGGCGTGCCGGACAGATATCATGGTCTGCAGGTATCTCAACAAAGGAAGCCCACGGCAACGAGCTGAA
>LVAK01000244.1 GCA_001604035.1 Clostridiales bacterium Firm_05 | reverse complement strand
GTTCGGAACAGGAGGTTTGCATGAGAGGATCAAACACGGAACAGATAACAGCGCTGTACTGCCGCCTCAGTCAGGAGGACTTGCGCGCAGGAGAGTCGCTGTCAATTGAAAATCAAAGATTGATGTTGAAGGACTACGCTGACAAGAACGGTTTCAGAAACTGTCAGTACTACATCGACGACGGTTACAGTGGAGTAAGCAGCAACCGTCCCGACTACCAGAGAATGCTCAGCGATGTTGAGAACGGACTTATAGGAACAGTCATTGTCAAAGACCAGAGCCGTCTATCAAGAAACTATCTTGAAGCAGGTCGGCTAATGGAGTTGGTATTTCCTGCGTATGATGTGCGCTTCATTGCAGTCACGGACGGCGTGGATAGTGCGAATGGTATCAATGAAATATCTGGCATAAAGAACCTATTTAATGATTTTTACGCTCGCGACTGTTCGCGCAAGATACGTGCAGTTCAGCGAGCCAAAGGTGAACGCGGTGAGCGCGTCGGTACGACAACTCCATACGGCTACATGAAGGACGAGAACAAACATCTTATACCCGATCCCGAGACTGCTCCAATAGTCAAACGCATATTTGAAATGAGCGCTGAGGGCAAAGGCGTGCGCAAGATATGCGATATACTTACCGCAGAGAAAGTTCTTACTCAAAGTGCGTATGCGGCAAAAAGAGCAGGAAAGCAGAAAACTAAATCACCGTATCGCTGGTGTCTTAAAACCGTCAGGGAAATGCTAAAGAATCGTATCTACTGTGGCGACACGGTCAACTTCAGCACCTATACCAAGTCCAACAAGCTGAAAAAGACGCTGAAGAACGAGCCCGAGAATATGCTTATCTTCGAGAACACTCATGAAGCTCTAATCAGCCGAATGCTGTTCGATGTGGTACAGAAGCGCTACGAGGGCAGGAAGAAATCCGACAAGTTTGGTGAGACTGACAAATTCGCAGGGTATCTTTACTGCGCAGAGTGCGGCTCAAAGCTGTACCTTCACAGAGCGAGAACGCTCGACCCTGATAAAAATAATTATATGTGCGGAGGTTATCAGAGCCGCGTCACTGATTGCACATCTCACTACATCAGAGAAAAAGCGCTCGATGCTATTGTGCAGAGATGCTTAAATAGTGTAGTCGCATTAGCAAGAGATCACACGGAAGAGTTTTACAGAATGTCGCTTGAAAACGGCGAAGCTGAAGCTCAGAAGCAACTAAGAGAAGATGAAAAGGTACGAAACGAATACGAGACTAAAATAACCCAGCTCGACAATGCGATTCAGCTACTCTACATGGACAGATCTAACGGTAAGATAACAGATGAACGATATGATACCCTTTCAGCCAGTTTCGAGAAAGAGCAGAGCGAGATAAAAGCTAAGCTCGCAGCTCTTGAATCAAAGGTCGATAAGATGAAGTTACGCGAGAAATGTATCAGGGACTTCATCAGCAGAGCCAAGCAGTTCACAAAGATAACGAAGCTGACTCCTGAGATACTGCGCGCCTTTGTAAAGCGAATAGAAGTATATGAAAAAGAGATCAAGCACTCAAGGACTTGCGGTAATCGCATCGTCATCTATCTCACAGTCGCTCCTGACAAGCCGATAATGGTCGACAGGACTGAAACTGAGTCAGGCGAAATGCTAATAAAGAATATATAACAAAAAATCTCCGAGGGACTTTCCCTCGGAGACACCATACATATTAATTGTTCGTTAAGAAACGCGGAGAAATGTACACCCCTACAATTTTACGATTTTATGTAGGGGACGCCGCCCTCGGCGTCCCGGAACATTTTTACGATAAGCTTAGGGGAGGCCATACAGCCTCCCCTTTTTACGTCTTTTCTTTTATTGTTTCTTACCGCCCAGCGACTTTACGATATACTTTCCGCAGAGCTGACAGCTCTTGCCCACGTTGAAAACGTGCTCGTGGAAGGTCTTGTCGATAGTCTCACGGTACTGAGCCTTATTAGCCAGCATCTCTGCGATCATATCATTTACGCTGCTTATATTATCAGTCTCAACTTCACGTCCGATAACGCTTCTGAGAGTGATGTTTATTGGCTTTGTTTTTATCTTCTGCCACTCGTTATTCATTACCTTCATCGGGGTATTGATAAAGAGCACAGGGCGCTTTGTAACGAAAGCAAATTCCCAGCTTATATCCGACCAGTCGGTGATAAGAATATCCGATTCCATTACAGGGTTATTGGATGAGAAGTCTGTCTGTATCTCGATATTAGAGCTGCCGGCGAACTTCTCCTTCATAACATCGAACTTTTCGGGCTCATGACGAACCTGCTGCGGATGAGGACGGACGATTATCTCGTAATCGGTCTTTGAAAGCTCTTCAAGCAGCTCATCGATACAAGAATCAATGATATTGTCCGGCTGCCATGAAGGGGCAAT
>LVAK01000243.1 GCA_001604035.1 Clostridiales bacterium Firm_05 | reverse complement strand
GTAATCCTGCAAATAAAGCATTTTAACAAAGCAGCCATATTTTTTGATAATAAATATTGCTAGAAAAAAGATGCACTAATTTTGTTCGTTTAACACCAGCTTTTTGTGTATATTATCCATTACGTATATTTTGCCAAGGTGATTACATCGCCTACTCTGAGTATTTTTTCTTGTTTTGCAGAATACGGATATTGTCCGACCAATTTTGCGGACCAGCTTCTTTTTTTCTTAAAAATCTATTTACATTTTCTTAAAAATGTGCTATTATTGTAATATATTCCGTGAAACTTAAATTTAGGGAGGTCAATATGAACAACAACAGGATAAACATCAGGTCAATGGCTCAGGCTGCTATGTTCACTGCGCTGATATTCGTGCTTGCATTCGTCCCATATATCGGCTACATCAAGATCCCTGTGCTTGCGATACAGGCAACCACAGTACACATCCCCGTCATAGTCGGCTCAATACTCCTCGGTCCTAAGTACGGCGGATTCCTCGGCGGTATGTTCGGGCTGACGAGCCTTATAAACAACACCATGTCTCCGGGAATAACCTCATTCTGCTTCTCCCCCTTCGTGGAGATCGGAGACGGTGCCGGCGGAAGTCCTCTCGCACTTATAATCTGCTTCGTCCCCCGTATACTCGTGGGCATAGTTCCGTACTATGTCTACACCCTTATCCAGAGCAAAGCCAAAGATCCGGCATCAGCCAACAAATTCTCGCTGGTGATATCAGGTATTGCCGGCTCGATGACAAATACAATACTCGTTATGAGCATGATCTATATCTTCTTCGGCCACGAATGGGCTGATGCAAAGGATATGGCATACAGCAAGGTGCTGGGCGTTATACTTTCAGTAGTCGCTATCAACGGCACTATGGAAGCTATCGTCGCTGCCCTCATAACCTCCGCAGTAGTATTCGCTTTCATCAAAGCCAAACTCTTCAAGCCATACGCAAAGAAGTAATATCAACACGCAAATGATCCGGGGAAGTTCCTTTATCATCAAGGGAGCTTCCCCGTTTTATTTCACCCGCCGGCTTATACAAATTTCCTATAACTGAAGTCCGCCAGCCACGCAGCCGCCGTGAGAAACGCCTGACAAAGCATATCACTGTCGATTTACAACCGGTATATTTTCGCATTTTTATAAAAAATAATCGAAGCCGGAAGATTATTTCTATGCTTTTCTTCAAATTTTACGAAAATGGTAGATTATACTTGACAGAAGCAAGCCAAAATGTTATCATAGTTAGTGTGATTGTACAATATAAATACATTTCAAGGAGATGCGTATGGAGAATTTCAGCCGTGCTTTCCTCTTTAACGGCATAGGCTCAAAACCCGAAAAACTGCTTGTCAAGCTCCCACCGGAGCTGATGGACAGGTACATCTGTTACTTCGACGCTGCCTTCACAAGACTTGGACTAAATAAGGACTTAGAAAAAAATACTGTATATAACCGGAAAGTTGCAGAGTGGATCGTTTCACTTATCTGCGACAGAGTAGTGCATGAATATTATATTGAAAAAGGGATAGTACCTGATATAGGCGCAGGTTACAGTTCCGGCATCGTAAGTATAAGCGGCTGTTTCGGATCAGTCAGCCACGAATTCGCTCAGGACATAATCATGTCGAACCGTTCGACTATGAGATGCCTGGAGGAGCACGGACAGAAGCTGGATATGGGCGTTGTCATAGGCTTTTCGTACAACGACATACAGGAGCTTCTCGGAAGCAGCTTCTCACCGGATGAGCTGGTGATAGGAAGCGGCAATTCCAAATTCCACGTTATGATAAGCGGCAGAGCAGAGGCTGTTGAGAGAGCACTGGAACTCTGTCAGAACGAAGGTGCCCTGAAAGCCTTCAGCTTCGGCACAGGCGTGGCATACCATCATCCCATCATGAAAGAGTACTCAAAAGAATATGTAGATTTCTGCGGAAGCACCTTATACGCTCCGCCGGAATACCCTATCATTTCAGTATTCGATCACAGAGTCATGACTTCCGGAGAAGATATTCTCCGTGAGAATCAGCTGAATGTCTATACCCCTATACGCTGGGATGTCACCCTCGACAAACTGGCCGACATGGGCGTAAAGGAATTCTTCGACACAAGCGCTAACGGCGCAGTGAGCAAATTCTCAAGAGTCAAAAGAAAATGCAGGATCTATACTTTAGATGACGTATATTCATAAAGGAAAGATATGCTGCATAAATTATCATTATATTTATGGAGGCTATTACCATGAGAGAACTCACACCTGAGATAAGAGAAGAGATCAAGGACATGATCTTTGATTACTATGCAGAGGAATGTGAAGTTGACAAGGACGAGATCACTATGGATACAAATCCGCAGAACGACCTCGGAAGCGATTCGCTTATGTTCGTAGAGCTTATCGAAATGACAGCTGATAAATACGATATGGATATCAAGCTCCAGGCTATCGGAAAGTATATGCTCAAGACTCCTATGGATACAATGAGTGACGTAGTCGATATGTTCTGCAAGATCTATCAGTACGGAAACGATATCGTAAATCAGTGAGGCGCAGATGCTGAAGTCAAATTTATCAGAGCTTTGCGCCGAGGATAATATTGCTGTACTCACAATCGACAACGGGTCTAAGAACCTGCTCACTGAGCCGGAATTCATAGACCGTAAGGAGCTCCTCGGCTGGCTGGATGAGAATCCGCAGGTCGGGGCGCTTGTCATTACAGGAAACGGCAGACATTTCTCACACGGCGCAGATGTTTCCCTCTTCGGCAGCTCCGAAGGGAACGAATTGTCGGAAAAACTTGAAAATGCAAGGGAGCTCCTGAGAACCATAGAACGGCTCCCCATTATCACTGCCGCAGCTATAAACGGCGGCTGCTTCGGCGGCGGACTTGAAATAGCTATGAGCTGTACATTCCGCATAGCTTCGCCTAAATCCCGTCTGGGGCTTACTGAGGTCATGCACGGCGTTGTGCCAGGTATGGGAGGCATGGAAAAGCTTGCCCGCATCGTCGGCAGGGAAAAGGCTGTACAGATGATACTGGGCTGCGAGATGCTTTCAGCCGAGGCTGCACTCGAAGCAGGACTCATTACTAAGATAAGCGAAGACAAGGACTCTCTTGAAGAGACAAAAGCTTTTGTAAAAGAACTTATGGACGGCAAGTCTATCACACAGATCAATGCAATTTTCAATACCATAAATAACGCTCTCGCCGGAGCTGAGGATCCCTCAAAGGGAATGTTTGAAAAAACTCTTGCGGAGGCAGACAAAAAATGAAACGAAGCTCCTATCGATTGACAGTAAGAGGCTATGAACTTGATTCCTTCGGGCACGTAAACAACGCTGTATACCTACAGTACGCTGAAACCGCCCTCTGGAACTTCCTCAAGGTGAATGACCTGCTGGATGCCATTGTCGAAGAGGGGCTTTTCCCCGTTATACTGGAAAGCAAGCAGCGCTATATGCATGAGCTGCATATGCTTGACCAGGTCAGGATCGACAGTGAATTAAGCTGCTCAGGCGGCATTGTAAAATACACCCATATGATAATAAACGAATCCACCGGCCTTACTGCCTGCAAGGTCACAGGCAAGCTGGCCTATGTTGATAAGGATCGCATAATATGCGATATCCCCGGATTCGTAATAAAATGTCTGGAGGGAGATCAGAATGATAATAAATAAAACAGACATCGTAACAAAGGTCAGCGAGCTCACAGACCTGAGCGGCCTTTGCAGCGCAGATCTGGGTTCTCCTGCACTTCTTATAGTACAACTTCAGGAAACTGCATCCCCGGACGAAAAAACAAGAGACTTCCTCCGCAATGCTCCTTTCATTACTGCTGCTGTCGGAGATATATCAGACAGCGGTCTACGCTCTGTTTTTGATCTTGTCATATCGGACGAAGAGGCTGCTCTGCTGCCGGAAAAGCTGTACAAGGACAAGTCCCGCAAACAGATAGATGAGATAAATGCCATATTCACAGCTGCAAGAAAAGGAGCTTCCCAGGAAGAACTCCTCGCAATGGAATCAAGAGCCTTCTACAGGCTCATGGCAGACAAGAACGGAGGCAGCAGCAATGAGTGAATCAGCAGGAATTATACTTGAAAACAACGGCGGAATACTCGTCCTTTCTATGGATATGCCGGGGAACAACCTGATGACTGCCGATTTCTTCCGTGAATATGAAAAGATTATGGCTGAAATAGAACAGACGGCAAAGACCTGCTCCTGCAAGGGACTCATAATCAAGGGTGCAGGACGGCATTTCAGCGTTGGTGCAGATGTTGACGCACTGTCTGAGCGCTCATCAGAAGAAAGCTATGATGACTCAACAGGTATCCTTCCGGAAGGACATATAAAGCAGAAGCATTTCTTCACCTTTCTCCACGAGCTCCCATTCCCTGTAGTAAGCGTTGTCACCGGATTCTGCATAGGCTCCGGCAGTGAGATCGCTGTGAACAGCCACTACAGGGTGATCGAGAAGAACGCAAGGATAGGTCAGCCGGAATCCACTTTCGGCATACTTCCTGCCCTCGGAGGCGCTGCAAGAACTATTGAGATATGCGGCATACAGAACGCATACAGGCTTGTAATGTCGGGGGAAATGGTACCGGCAGAAGAAGCCTATGATATCGGCTGGGCTGATATATACACAGGCAAGAAGCAGGGCATGGCAGAGGCCGAGGGACTTATAGAGTACATCTCCGGCTGCGGCAGCTTCGATGCAAAGCTCCGGAAGAAATACCTTTCGGGATATCTTGATACCAAAGGAGGCAATCAGCAATGAAAATAGGATTTATCGGCTACGGAAAAATGGGAAAGGACATCTTTCAGGCATTTTTCGACAAACTCAAAGACACTGAATACGTTATATATGATATCTGCGGAAACGAAGAAGAGAACACAGAGGCTGTACTAAAAGACCTCAACAAGGCTCTCAAGCGCAGAAAGCTAAGCCTCGGCGAATATGAGAACAAGAAGCACATCTTCCGCTTCACAAACGACCTCAATGACTTTGCTGACTGCAATATGGTGCTTGAGGCCATTTATGAGGATATGTCTGCAAAGAATGAGCTCTTCGCAAAGCTGGAGAGGATAGTTTCCCCCATGTGTATGCTCCTTACAAATACCTCTTCACTGGATATCGCTGAGATATTCAGCGATATGAAGATAAAGGAGCGCTGCCTCGGTATGCACTTCTTCTATCCGGT
>LVAK01000242.1 GCA_001604035.1 Clostridiales bacterium Firm_05 | reverse complement strand
GCTTCAGCAGATCTTGCAATGGCTGTTGATATAGCAGACAACGGAAAGACACAGCGTCCTTCAGTATGCAATGCCATAGAGAGCCTTCTTGTACACAAGGATGTTGCCGAGGAGTATCTCCCTATGATAGCAGAGCGCTTCAAGGAGCATAATGTGAAGATATACGGCTGTGACAGGACTATAGCTATACTGGGAGAAGGTATTGAAAAGGCCACTGATACAGAGTACGCTACAGAGTTCGGTGATTATATCATTGCCGTAAAGGTAGTGGATACCATAGACGAGGCAATAGCTCATATCAGACGTTTCAGCACACGCCATTCCGAGTGTATCGTTACGAGCACTCTTGCAGCTGCTGAGAAATTCCAGCGTGAAATAGACGCAGCAGCTGTATACGTGAACGCCTCCACACGCTTTACTGATGGAGGAGAGTTCGGATTCGGCGCTGAGATCGGAATATCCACTCAGAAGCTCCACGCAAGAGGTCCTATGGGACTTAAGGAGCTGACAACTGTGAAGTATCTTATCAACGGAAACGGTCAGATAAGATAAAAGTTGCCGCTGGTTTATATTTAATAATTTGTTTTGGAGGTCAGAATGGCTATCAGAAAAGATCTGGACGATATGCTCAACAGTCTTAAAATAAGCGGTGACAGTCCTGCTGAGGCAGGGCATACCGATGTCCATAAAAAGAGTATTTACGATGATATGTCAGTAGACGATCTGCTGAATGCCCTGACGGAAGAAAAGAGACCAAGCCTTGCAGAGGATATACTCAATGAGCTCGATGCTGCTGAAGCTGTTTCAGAGGCAGCCTTCCAGCAGGAGGCAAAGAAATACGAAACTGTGACCGAGCCTGAACCACAGCCTGAACAGCCTAAAAAGAAAAAGATAGTCATATCAGGCGAGCTTCCGGATTATGAGGAGCTTCGCAGGCAGGAAATGGAAAAAACAATGCTTGAACGCCGCAAGGCTGAGGATCATCTTTCTGAGATGAACCGTCTTGCAGCGGAAGCGCATGAAGCTATACGCCAAAAGAATGAAAGGTATTCTCATGAGCCTGTTATCCCTGCACAGCCTGTAATACCTGTTCAGCCGGTAAGGACAGAATTGACAGAAGAGCTGATAGTAAATTCAAGCTCTCTCATGGATGGTGATACGACTGTATTTGATCCTCCTGCACAGGAGACTGCAGCTCCGGAGCCTGATCTTGTGCCGGAGAAAGAGTACATTCCCGAAACTCCTGTATATGAAGAGCCGGAGCCAGTGCTCGTTGAGGAGAGTATCCCCGAGCCGGAAGCTGTTCCGGAGCCTGAAAAGCCCAAGAAGGGATTCTTCTCAAAGCTCCGCAGCAGGATGAGTGTTGCTGATGATGAGATAAATGAAGCAGCAAAGGAAGTTCCTGAGATCTCCGGCGGCGCAGAAGAAACTGATGAGATATCAGAAGATGAGGCGGTAATGGTCGACGACCTCTTCAATGAGAACGAGCCTGAAGATGAGGCAGTTCCGGAAGCTTACGAAGAGGAAGCGGCTGAGCCTGAACCGGAAG
>LVAK01000241.1 GCA_001604035.1 Clostridiales bacterium Firm_05 | reverse complement strand
AGACATTGCGGCAGGCATTGCAGCGGATACACTTTGAAAGCTGCTCCCTCCAGAAGTTGTATCTCTCCTCAGCAGTCATATTTTCAAGCTGCTCTACCATATCAAAGCGGTTTGAGTCGAGGACGTCTCCCTCATCACCCATAAGCTCATCATATGTAACGTGCTTCTTACTCTTGCATGAAGCGCACTTGTCAAGTATAGCCTCGCTGAAAGGCATAGTCTCCTCGCCGTAGAGAGTCTCTATTTTAAGGGTATAATTATCATTCTTCACGCTGAGTATACCTGTTATGCCCTTTGCCTTTATCTTCTCGATATCAAGCTTCGGACCGCCAGGGATACCGATAACAAAGATGTTATCCCTGTTTACACGGTGCTCCTTTGTGAGCTGGTTCAGGCTGTAGGTGTCGCAGGGCTTGAGGAATACAAGCACCTTTCCCTCTTTTGCGCTCTCCTTTACCAGATACTTTGAAACGTTTGCAGCGGTGAAGTCATCGAATACAAAGTCCTTCTCCAGCTCCTCTGCGCTCTCAAATACCGCAGGAGTTATATCGTATGCGAATTCTCCACG
>LVAK01000240.1 GCA_001604035.1 Clostridiales bacterium Firm_05 | reverse complement strand
ATCTACGTTGAGAGCAAGTATGTCCGTGCAGTAAGAGGCGGTATGGGCTTCGCTAAGACAGGCGGTAACTACGCTGCTTCTCTTATCGGCCAGGATGAGGCTCACAAGCAGAACTACTCTCAGGTACTCTGGCTCGACGGCGTTGAGCAGAAGTATATCGAGGAAGTCGGTGCTATGAACATCTTCTTCGTTATCGACGGCAAGGTAGTTACACCTATGCTCCAGGGCTCTATCCTCCCTGGTATCACAAGAAAGTCTGCTATCGAGGTCTGCAAGTCAATGGGTCTTGAGGTTGAGGAAAGACGTATCGATATCCAGGAGATCGCTGACGCTTATGATGCCGGCAAGCTTGACGAGGTATTCGGTACCGGTACTGCTGCTGTTATTTCCCCTGTTGGCCACCTCAAGTGGAACGATAAGGTAATGGAGATCAACGGCAACAAGATCGGCAAGATCTCTCAGATGCTCTATGATACAATGACCGGTATCCAGTGGGGCAAGATCGAGGATAAGTTCGGCTGGATCGTTCCTGTTGAATAATCCTTATGTAATATTTAAGGCTCACCTTTAAGGTGAGCCTTTTAATTTATTAAAAACCTGCAAAGCGGGCGGCAAAACGCCGCCCCTACATTGTTGTGCTTTATGTAGGGGCGCCGTCCCGGCGCCCGCAGTCTTTTACCTTGATTTAAGATTTTTAAACAGTCTCAAATGCTCATCCTTAATGAGGAGCATTTTTACTTTGTAAATTCATTATCGACAGCAAAGCCGTGATCCATTGGGCCGGAGCCTTTTCCGAGGTCGAGCATTGCTCCGAGAGCGCCTGAGATATACTCCTTTGCTCTCTCCACTGCCTGCTTCATGCTGTATCCCTTTGCAAGATTTGAGGCTATGGCACTGGATAATGTGCATCCTGTGCCGTGGGTATTCGGGTTGTCTATCCGCTTACCGCTGAACCATTCTCCCGTTCCGTCATGCCAGAGCAGATCATTTGCGTCATTGAGGCTGTGGCCGCCCTTGCACAATACTGCACAGTGATACTGCTCGGATATAAGTCTTGCAGCCGTTTCCATATCCTCTGCGGTATTTATTTTCATATCCGCAAGCACCTCTGTCTCGGGGATATTTGGAGTAATGATATCCGCAAGGGGGATAAGCTCATTCACCAGAGTATCAACAGCATCCTCAGTTATCAGCCTTGCTCCGCTGGTGGCTACCATGACCGGATCAAGCACTACATTTCCTGCTCTGTATTCCCGCAGTTTCTCTGCTATCACGGAAATAAGTCCGGAGGAAGACACCATGCCTATCTTCACTGCGTCCGGAAAAATATCCGTAAATACACTGTCGAGCTGTTTCCCGAGGAATTCCGGAGCAACGTCCATGATACCTGTCACTCCGGTGGTATTCTGTGCAGTCAGGGCTGTTATCGCACTCATGGCATAAACCCCGTTTGCGATCATTGTTTTTATATCCGCCTGTATACCAGCTCCTCCGCTGGAGTCACTTCCTGCAATAGTAAGTGCTGTTTTCATAATGACCTCCGTTTCATTCTTCCAGCATATTCCGTATCTCCTGCATACGGTCATCCCAGCGTGCGCTCTCGTCTGCACAGTCCTTCAGGCTGTCAGAAAGCAGCGCCAGCTTCTCCTGGGAGAGATCCTTCTTATATCTCAGCTTATGCTCAAGGCTTGCCCAGAAGTCCATTGCGATCGTCCTGAGCTGCACCTCTGCCTTTACCATTCGCTTTTCATTTTCAAGAAATATAGGAACTGCAACGATAAGGTGCAGGCTCCTGTAGCCATTCTTTTTGGGAGAGTCTATGTAGTCCTTCCGCTCTATGAGAAAGATATCATCCTGACTGAGGAAGCAATCTGCAAGGCGGTATATATCCTGTATAAACGAGCAGACTACCCTTATACCGGCGATATCGTTTATTTCCTGCTCGATATTCTCAAGCCGCATAGGGATATTCTTTGCCGAAGCCTTATGATAAATGCTGCCGTAGCTTTTGACACGGGACTGCATGAACTCTATGGGATTGCTCTCTCCGTCGAGTGAGAACTGTTCATTGAGTACTCTGAATTTTGTCTCTATTTCCATTATAGCGCATTTGTAATAGCTGAAGAACTGCCTCAGCGGCTCATTTTCGTCCTCAAGAAGGGAAACGAATTCTGCTTCAGTCATTTCTGAGCTTACAGCGCTTCGCAGCAGCTCACGCTGACTGCTTTGTAAAGTGATCTTCATGGTTGATCCTTTCAATGATTATACGTTATTGTTTATCCTTTACAGGAAGTGAGGTATACAAATTGAGAAGATACTTCTGTATGGCAAGCGCATCATTCGGAGTTATTCCGTCGTTGTCTCCGTAGCAGTCCGCATTTTCTCTTCCCTTTCCCTCAAGTGTGAATCTGTCAGGATTGGATATAGACTGCATGATGAGAACTGCATCGTTCATTTTCACTTTTCCGTCGCAGTCTGCATCTCCGGAAAGTGCGAGCACCTTTACATTCACAGCTATAGCACTGGAATAATCAGCATAGTGAGCCTTGATGACTGCGATCCCCTCAGACTTTGAGGTGACAACGCCATTTTCGTCCACCACTGCTACGTCCTCGTTAAGGGATTCCCACTTCAGCACCTCGCCGCTTCCGCCGGAAAGCGACATATTATTTCCAATGCCTATGATCTGTCCCTCACAGTCCTTTTCACTCAGTTCAGAAGCCGGTCTGAACTCCGATTCAACATGGACGATGTACAATATACCGTCCTTCTCCAGTCTGATATCACATTTTCCTGCTCCTACGGCATTTATCATTCCCTTTCCGTCAGGAACGGCAACTTTATCGTCAGTAGTGCTCCACTTTATTCCGCTGAGCTCATCACTGGTCAGGTTCAGCTTCTTATCCGGGATGCTCTGGGTGAGCTTCACATCTCCTATCACCTTTTCAGTAACCTCAGATGAGCCGGTGTATTTGGAGGTGACTTTCAGTGTATAGACTGCTTCCGCTGTCTCTCCGGTAACTGTACAGTTTCCTGAAGAATGTGCATACAGCTTTCCGTCAGCAGTAACGGTTGCCACTTTTTCATCGCTGCTCTTCCATGTTATCGCCGTCCCCTCCGGCAGCCCCAGCTCCATGACCTTTGAGGGGGAAACATCATCGAGTTCCACACTGCCCAGATCATACCTCTTCTTTTCCGGCTGGATAAGTTCCGGCTGATACTTTGAGATAACTTTAAGTACATAGCTGTTTTT
>LVAK01000039.1 GCA_001604035.1 Clostridiales bacterium Firm_05 | reverse complement strand
TCCAGCGGCATACCGCAGCACTGGCAGATCAGCTTCCTTGGTGAACCGAGTAGTGTGTTGATAGAGACGTCAAACAGCTGTGAGAGCAGCTTGAGGGTATCGGTATTCGGTATAGTCTCTCCGTTTTCCCAGCGTGAAACAGCCTGGCGGGTAACAAATACCTTTTCAGCCAGTTCTTCCTGTGAGAAATTATTTTTTGTACGTAACTCAAGAATAATATCCTTGGTATCCATATATCATCACCTCAACTGTATTATAGCATGGATAGCTTACAAATACAAGCAACCTGCTGTTGCGTAACAGGGCAGCGGCATTTTCTCCATATTCTAAGCCAGCCGACCTCTGGTTCGGCGAAGAACAGTCAAAAGCCGACAAGGTGGGTAGGGAGAGGAAGGGGGAGCAACGAGGGGGAAACGTAGGGATAGGGAGGACTGTCGGCTTTTGTACCAGTTTTTTCATTCCTCCCTTCGCCGAAGTTTCCCCCTCGTTTTGATGCAAGAACTATGATGTGGCATTTTATCAGGAAAAGCAAATACTGCAAAAAGCCTGTCATTGACTATTCATAGGATAAGTGGTATAATAGAACTAAGTTGAAGGACAGACGGATAGCTGTTTTTGAAAGGAGCAATAACTATGAAGAAAGCTATAGGCGTCATTGCAGCAGCAGTTACAGCAGTAAGCTGTTTTTCCTGCGGCAAGAAGGATTCAAGCAGTGAAAGCCCGAAGCATGAAGCGACAGCGGCAGCAACGGACAAGGCTGATTACAGAGCTGCACTTGATGAGGCTATGAGCTACAGCAACGATGGAAAGACTCAGGAGCTCATGTATGCACTTTATTCGGATAAATATGTGGATCAGTTATATAAGGAGACTGACAGTGACATAAATAAGGAAAATGAGTACCTTATGGAGGTTGCTGATGTTATACAGGTCCGTGAACTTACTCCCGAGGAATGTGCAGGCATAGGCAAGGCTTACGGTGAGTATCTGGCAAGGATAGATTACAATAACGAGAATGCAAACAGCGGCTACAGCAATCAGGCAGAGTTTGAAGCTGATCAGAAGAAAAAGATCGAAGAAGCAGCTTCCCTTTTTGAGACAGATAAGGCCTATGAGCTTTCCGTAAAGTACAAATATTCCCGAAGAGACGGAACCTCCGATGAGTATACTGAGGCCGGCGACGAGACCTCTGAGGTTATGTATGCATATTACATAAAGGATGAGGGCTGGGCGTTCGATACATGGATATATGCACAGTACGCAGAGGAGCACAAGGAAGCTGCCGCAGTATATGAAGCCGGAATGACTGCTATAACAGCAATGGACCTGCCATATGATATAACCGGCGGAAAGGATTTCATAGTCGGCTCTGATGACAGTCTCAGCTATGAAGTGCCTGCGGTATTTGATATAAAGGATTTCCGCAGCAGGCTTGAACAGGCCGGAATTACGGGATATGACTATTTTATCGTGTTCAGGAGCTACGGCTCAGCGCTTTACTCAGCCTGTGCAGTCAGCGGAACTGATGAGCCGGACAGCACCTACGGAAAGATGAGCACACAGCCCTATATGATATTGAATTACAGGGACAACAGCATAAATTATGATTCCTACCTTACTATAAACGAGCAGCACAGCCTGACTGATCTTTTCGAGGCGGCAAAGGAGACTGCAAGACAGGATAACGAGAACGGTACAGCCAACAGTGCAGCCGGCTGATAAAATAACGCAAAAAAGCCCGGAAGTTTTAAGGGTGGTATTCATACAGAAGTATATGGCAATTACTCGGGGAAAACCTTTCTGAGGAAAGGTTCTTCCCCGAACCCCTTTCCAAAGACTTTTAATCTTAATTTTCCCCCAGATAGGACGCATAGCAATAAAAAGCCCATGCTTATTAAGCATGGGTTGCGCCCTATCTGGGGGAAAATTTAAAACTGAAAATTTTAGGAAGGGAGCTTGAGGGTGACTCCCCGCAGTGCGGGGAGATGTCACATCGTGACAGAGGGGACCGCCTCCGTCAGAGGAACCCTTTTTCAAAAGGTTTTCCCTCAATAACTGCTGTAAACATTCTATATAAATACTGCCCTTAAAACTTCCGGGCTTATTTGCGTCTGGTACCGTTTTTGCGGTCGGTGCTGCGCTTGAGGTCGCACATACGCTCTTCGCTTGACTGTTTAAAGCGGCTCATCATATCCTCGAAAGTCATTTCTGAGGGAGGAGTCTGCTTCTTAGGCTCCCAGACATTAGGTCTTGGGCGGTTCTGGTTGCCGTCATGCTGTCTTCTCTGTTTCTGCTGGGGCTGGCCGTCCTGATTCTCCACAGCTTTTTTAATGGAGAGGCTGACTTTACCTGCCTCATTGATACCGATGACCTTTACTTTTACCTCCTGATTTTCGGTGAGGTGGTCACGGATCTCACTTACATAGGTGTTAGCGATCTCGGAAATATGCACCATACCTGAGCCGCCGCCGTCGATATCGACGAAAGCTCCGTACTGGGTTATCCCTTTGACCTTTCCGTTATAGATCTTACCAATTTCCAGCTGCATATGTATATATAACTCCTTTAAAATTAATCCCTTGAAGTGTCGTAGAATCTGCGTTCATCCGAATAGGCGTAGCCTCTTTCCTCAACGGCGACTCTTGCGATATATTCGGACATATCATCGCTGTCGAGGATACGCTGAAGATCGGCATTTTCTACCTCATAGGAATCTATTTTACCCTGAATAGCGGTGAGCTCACGCTCTTTTTCTGAGCAGTCTTTTTCTATAGTATAGACGAGCATGATACACCCTGCGATAACAAAGACGGCTGCTAATTTTACAAGGAACCTGTTGAATAGGCCTTTTTTCTCTGTTTTAGCTTTTTTTGCCAACATTTGTCACGATCCTTCTTTTATTATTTACTTTTTTATTATACATCAAACAGCGTGGCTTCTGCAAGAGTATTTTAATTTTTTTAAAATAACTAACTATAACTTTGGAACATCCCACAAATTTAGGCTCTGCTTTTCGTCTTAAAAATACATAACAGTGCCGGAACGGAGAAAAAATGAGATCAAGCAGTTTTTTTACAGTAAAAAACACTTTTTTCATGGCAGCGGAAACAAAGCTGCCAACAGTGGCGAGATACAGTGCAAATCCGAGAATATTGCCGATCGGGAAGTATAGCCGCAGCTCTCCTCTTGCTGCGGCAGCGGCGAAGGAGGAGAGAAATACGCAGTATATTGCACAGAAGGCGATATCCTCGATAATGACCAGCAAAGGGGGATGTCGGAAAAGGAGTCTTGCGGTGCGGAACAGCTCAAATACAAGGCCGAAGGCGGCTCCGAAGATACATGACAGCCAGAACAGTCTCAGCTCCTCGCTGACTGAGAAGAAGGTTTCCGGAACGCTCATCTGAACAGCTTACCCAGAGCGGAGAGGGGGCCTTTTCTGTCCTTGTCGCCGTAGACGATAGCCCAGATATCACCGGTTATGGACATATTTCCGGTCTCGACGCTGATCGCATCGATATGGAGATCACGCCCCTGTATAGTCAGCTCACCCATTTCTGTATAAAGTGATATGGTTTTCTCATCGAAGCTGTCCACATCGGTGACACCTGAGAGACTGAGGCTTTTCCGGTTTTCGAGGATAAGGTTATGGTTTTGTTTTGATATTTTTTCCTGCATGATATTACCTCCGGTATTCAGATAATAGAATAGTATTCATCAGTGCCGGATAATATTACAAAAAACAGCCATAAAGGAAGGATGTTCCTCTATGGCTGTATCTCAGCGTATATTATTTCTTTCTGCGCTTGTTCTTATTTGGAGCAGAAGATTTTTTTGCCGGTTTTTCTTCTTTTTCCGGTTCTTCTTCATCTTCCTCAGCGGTATGGTCCTCGTCATCCTCATCTATATCGTCATCATAATCATCATCGTCGTCATCGTCATAGTCGTCAGCAAAAACGGTCTTAGCGTTTTCCTCCTTGATTGATGTAACGAATGCAATTGCCATATATATCAGGAATGCAAGTGCCTCGAAGATAACAAGACGAAGCTTTGCGTGATTTATGATAGACTTTACGACGTCGACCTGTGAATTTACAGGGGGAACAAGGATATTGTAAGCATGAGCGAACTCAACGATCTCGTAGTATTCCTCAGCAGTTAACTGAGTGTCTTCGATGAGCTTCTGAAGTCTTGTGTTGAGGACTTCAAAATCAGCCTCGACCTTTTCCATCATAGCAGGTGTGCTTGTTGTAGCCTTGTCAAGGCCTTCCTTACGCTGCTCGTAGTACTTTATGCTCTGCTTTGTCTCAGCAAGGTCGGATGCAACACTGTCCTTACGCTCGATGAGCTTATCGTACTCGCCGGAGTTTGTGGTAAGCTCTGAGTTTGCGCCGTTTTCAGTCGCCATAATGAGGATGTTATCCTTCTGATAGCTGCCTATAGTCTCGGTCAGAGTGGCAAGTCTTTCAGTGAGAGCGTCCTTTTCACGGTTGAGCGAATCTATTCTGTACTGATAGTAAGCAGCAGTTGCTTCCTTATCCTTTGTGATATTGTTGACACTTATATAGGAAGAGATCTTGTCAAGGTCGAGATTTGATACTGTGCTTATTGACTGAGCCAGATCGTTGAATGTAAGACCTGTTTTGTTTGAACGGAACTGATTGTTGTCATTTGCAGCAAGACCTTTTACGTACTTTGAAAGGATTTTGAGGTTTGATCTGAAGAGGTCAACAGCCTCTGAGTAATCGTAGCTTTTGTAGTCGATAGATGCCACAGAGGTTCCGAGAGTTTTGTTGTAGCCGTAGAGCTCGTAGAAGTAGTCGTTGAAGCCTTCGAGGATGTCGTTGAATACCTGAACAGCTTCTTTTTTGGTCATGTCACACTGGTCATAATCAAAGTACACCTTGTACTGTGTCGGATAGAATGTAACATCCAGCATAGCCTGAGCGGCAGCAAGATTTCCGCTGTTAGCAGTCTCGTATACGCTCTTGTAAGCGGTGATCTTGTCGATAGCGTCCTGAGGGATAATGCCTTCAAAGGTGATGTTCTGCTGAACATCTGAAGCTTTTTCCATGTCCACGTCATTTTTTGTGAGGGAGTCTGCGATCACCTGAGAGTTCTT
>LVAK01000038.1 GCA_001604035.1 Clostridiales bacterium Firm_05 | reverse complement strand
CAGTAAGACAGGTATTCGGCGTATCCCGTGGAAGCTTCATGCCTGCGCCAAATGTGGATTCTGCCGTCATAAGGATAGATCCGAACCCGGAGCCGAGGCTTGATGAGGAGAGCGAAAAGTTCTTCTTCAAGGTAGTCAAGAGCGGTTTCTCACAGCGAAGAAAAACTGCGGCAAATGCCCTGTCATCGCTGGCAGGGATACCGAAGGAGAAGGTGTACACAGCTCTTGAAGAGCTTGGACTGCCCCAGAGCGCAAGACTGGAGCAGCTTGATCTGGAGCAGCTTATAGATTTTTCGCTGAAGCTTAAAAACAGTAAATAAAAACGGGACTGCTTAAGCAGTCCCGTTTTATTTGCATTGAAAAGACAGTGAGGCTGCCTGTATCATGTTGCTTTCGACAATTTTTTTCAATTAAGTGTGTTACAATAGGAGTACATTTCTACATAAAGGTGATAATAATGAAAAGGATAAAAAAAGAATTGCTCCACTCCTCAATGTTCTCCGCATCAGCCTACCTACTCTCCGCAGCCGCCGGATTTCTGCTGGCGGATACAAAGCTTGGCGGATCAGCCTCCTTTGCGGACATCGCTCTCTGCGGAGGACTTGGTCTTACACGCTCCGCAGCCGTCCTCACAGGCAGTCTTGTAAGCTCGATACTCCACCGCACTGTGGGGCGGAACATCGTAAAGATATCCGCCATGCTGATGATAATGGCTGCGAAAATGTTCCTCGAACCTGTCAGCGAGCCACGTTCCTCCGGTATTACCACTACCGCTTCCGTATTCATCTCCGGTGCGGCAGTTTCGGCTCTTATCGGTGAGATGTTCTACAAGCTCATATTCTATCTGTTCTATGGGGCACTTGCCGGGGCTGCTGCATTTTCAGTGTCCATGACGGCTGAAAATATCAGGCGGAAAAAAGCTCTGGAGCTTGCTCCGCCCTATGGCTGTGCATACGCCGTGGTGTATGCATTGACAGTTGCCGCACTCTGCTCCGTAAAAACTCCCGTTATGAATATCGGCCTGACACTGGGTATCGCCGTAACTCTGGCTGGCGCTTATTTCTACAGGCACTCCGGCGGAGTTATCTGCGGAGCGCTTACAGTCTGCGGCGCTTTTCTCTCCTCTCAGCCTGCCGGCATGACTGTCGTTCTGCTCCCGGCAGCAGGCCTCCTCACTGGCTTTCTCTGCCAGAAAAAGCTGAGCTTTGCCGCAGGAGCCTTCACTGTCATCCACCTAATGCTCATGGTGCTCTCCGGAACGGATATCTACACAGCCGGCGGCATTGCCGATGTACTCTGCGGAACAGGAGTTTTCATGCTGGCCGCACCCTATTACTCGGACAAGTGGATAATCACCTCCGCCGGAGACAGCACTGCCCTTCCGGAAATGATCGGCTCACGGATGAGCTTTCTCTCGGATTCCATTGGCGCAGTCCGCCTTGAAGCAGAGCATATCGCAAAACTTCTTGCCGAACGTGAGGATCCGGAGCAGATAGTGATACGCAGCTCAGAGGAGGTTTGCAAGCGCTGCTGCCGGAGACTTACCTGCTGGCGCAGCGAGCACGACAGCACTGTCCGGGGCTTCCGGAAGCTGGCTGCTCAGGGAGAGTTCTCTGCTGAGGTCTTCCCCTTTGAGCTGAAGGACTGCATACGGAAGAACGAACTCCGGGAGAGCTTCCGCAAAAGCGCCGGTGAACGCACAGCCATGAAGCTTATGGCTATGAGGTATGCCGAAAGCCGCCGCCTGCTCTCCGAGCAGCTTCGCATGACAGAGGAGATGATAAGCTCCGCCGGAAAGCGCATGGACCTAAGATACTCACCCTCGGTGAGCCGTGCCATAAGGGAAAAACTTGCGAAATTCGACATATCCCCCTCCGGTGTCATAGCCTGCTACAATTCCGGGAACAGGCTCCTTGCAGAGCTTTACTTTCCGGCAGATAAAGCTCCCGGAAACTGCGGACGGATATGCGATCTCATCTCGGATGAGCTCCGCATCCCACTTGATACCGCTCCGCCGGTACACTCCGGAAAGGAGCTGCGGCTAAGGGTGTTTGAGAAGCCGGCCTACTCCATACAGGTCTGCGCTGCCGCAACCTGCGCCGGAGGTTCAAGGGAGAGCGGCGATACCTCCATGACCTTCACCGACGGCACCGGCGGCGCCTACGTTGTTCTCTCCGACGGAATGGGCTGCGGAAGGGAGGCGGCTGTTGAATCCCGGCTGGTGGTAAGGATGTTCCGGCGGCTCATAACCTGCGGAGCAGACTACAGCTCAGCAATAAGACTCATAAACTCCATAATGCTCACCAAGTCCGGAGAGGAATCCTTCGCCACCCTTGATGCTGTAAGGATAGACCTGGACAGCTGCGGCCTAACCGTCATAAAATCCGGCGCTGCTGCTACTCTTATCCGCCATAGGGGCACTGTAATGAAGATATCACAGTCCACCTTCCCTATCGGTATCTATGAACATTCCGAGACCTTCTCCCGGAGCTATGACTTCGAGGAGGGCGATATCGTCATAATGTTTTCCGATGGGATAAGCGAAAAGGAATACCGCTTCATACGTGAGCTGCTCCTCAGTGAGAACGACCTGAAACACATCGTTGACGAGATCTGCCGGAAGGCTGATACTTTCAATCCTAACGTGAGAAGCGACGATGTTACAGTCATTGGCATACGAGTCAAGAAAAATTAATGAATTATTAAGTACATTTAAACAATCAGCAGAATGTTTACAATTAATAAATATGTCAAAATGCACGAAATAATACTGCCATAATTAGCACAACGACTGAATTTTTACCACAATCTGTAAAAAAGCTTGAATAAAACAGCAATTTCTGATAAAATGTAAGTAGCAAAGGAGGCTGAATTATGTCAGTTAATACAAAAACAAACCCTAATGACTTTCCTCTGTATCTGTTCTATCAGGGAAAAAATTACGAGGCCTATAAGTTCTTCGGCGTTCACTCGAAGAAAAAAGGCAGAGGCCGCAGCTTTATATTCAGAGTTTGGGCTCCTAATGCTGTCAGTATTTCAGTAGTCGGTGATTTCAACGACTGGGACAGATCTGCAAATCCTATGTCACTCATCGCAGACGGAGTATGGGAAACCGAGATCTCCAAGCTGAAACAGTTCGATGCTTACAAGTACAGCATCGAAACAAAGGATGGACGAATTCTTCTGAAAGCCGACCCCTATGCCTCTCATTTCGAGACCCGACCGGGCACCGCTTCAAAGATCTATGAAAGCAGCTTTGAATGGACAGATAAAAGCTGGTACGAAGAAAAATCAAAGAAAAGCATCTACAACAGTCCCGTGAACATCTATGAGGTACACCTCAGTTCATGGAAAAAGCACGGAGAGGATGTATTCCTCGATTACATCACCTTCGCAGATGAAATAATACCCTATCTCAAAAAAATGTCCTATACCCACGTTGAGTTCATGCCCCTTACCGAGTATCCCTACGACGGCTCCTGGGGCTATCAGGTCACAGGCTATTTCGCCCCGACTTCACGCTACGGAACTCCCGACGATCTCAGAAAAATGATCGATAAGTTCCATGAAGCCGGCATTGGTGTGATCCTCGACTGGGTACCTGCTCATTTCCCGAAGGACGAAGCAGGCCTGTATGAATTTGACGGCACCTGCTGCTACGAATACACCGACAACCGCAAAAAGGAACACAAGGCCTGGGGCACGAGAGTCTTTGACTACGGCAAGGCTGAGGTATGCTCTTTCCTCATCTCCAGTGCAAACTACTGGTTCGATGAGTTCCATGTGGATGGTCTCCGTGTGGACGCAGTAGCTTCCATGCTCTATCTTGACTACGACAGGCGTGACGGCGAATGGGCTGCCAATATCTACGGCGGCAACGAGAACCTTGAGGCTGTAGAATTCCTCAAGCACCTCAACGAGGCCGTGTTCTCTAAACATCCGGACGCTCTTATGATCGCCGAGGAGTCAACTGCCTGGCCTCTCGTCACCAAGCCCACCGATATCGGCGGTCTCGGCTTCAACTTCAAATGGAACATGGGCTGGATGAACGATATGCTCAGCTATATGTCCCTTGATCCGATCTATCGTGCATTCAACCACGATAAGCTCACCTTCTCTTTCTTCTATGCCTTCTCGGAAAACTATATCCTCCCTATCTCACACGATGAGGTAGTACACGGAAAGTGCTCCATGATAAGCAAGATGCCCGGTGAGTACGATCAGAAATTCGCATCATACCGTGCGTTCCTCGCATATATGATGGCTCATCCCGGCAAGAAGCTCCTCTTCATGGGACAGGAGTTCGGCCAGATGAAGGAATGGGACTACAAGTCAGAGCTGGATTGGGGCATACTCGATTTCGACTCACATAAGAATCTGCTGAAATTCTCCGAGAAGCTCAACAAATTCTACCTTGAGAATTCTCCTCTCTGGCAGAACGATGACTCCTGGGACGGCTTCAGCTGGATATCCAACGATGACTACAAGCAGAGCGTCATTGCCTTCAGACGTATCGACGATAATGGTGATGAGCTCATCACTGTCTGCAACTTCGTCCCTGTGGAAAGAAGAGACTACCGCATAGGAGTCCCGTTCAAAGGAAAATATAAACTCGTATTCAATACCGATGCCACTGAATTCGGCGGCTCAGGTGTTACAGAAAAATCATTCAAGTCAGACAGCATAGGTATGCACGGCTTTGACGAAAGCATATCTATGACACTTGCTCCGCTTTCTGTCATTTACCTGAAGTATTCTCCGGTAAAAAAGAGAGCGCCCAGGACTGATGAAACTAAATCAGCAGAGAAGCCTAAAAGAACAAGACGCTCTGTAAATTCTGACAAGTAATACTGGTAAGATAAGGGATAAGCAGGAGCTCCTCATCTTAATGAGGTTGTCATGTGTTTCTGCATACAACAGTTCCCGCAGCCTTATCATATCAGACCTATTTACAATGCTGATAACAGCATGGAACAACACCTCTCACCGCTTCCATGCTCATCATCTATAGGAGGAATAGTATGTACACTAAAAAAAGAGTAGTTGCAATGCTTCTCGCAGGCGGTCAGGGAAGCCGTCTTTACGCCCTCACTAAAAATGTGGCGAAACCGGCAGTCCCATATGGCGGAAAATACCGCCTCATTGACTTCCCTCTCTCAAACTGCACCAACTCAGGTATCGACACAGTCGGCGTTCTCACTCAGTACCAGCCTCTGGTACTCAATGAGTATATCGGCAACGGTCAGCCCTGGGATCTGGATAAGCTCAACGGAGGAGTTCATGTTCTCCCTCCCTTCGAGACTCAGGCCGGAGCTTCATGGTATGAGGGAACCGCTAACGCAATCTACCAGAATATGCGCTTCATCGAAAGGTATGATCCCGAGTACGTCGTTGTGCTCGGCGGCGACCATATCTATAAAATGGATTACTCCAAAATGGTGGACTTCCATATCGCAAACAACGCTGACTGCACTATCTCAGTCATCGATGTTCCAAAGTCCGAAGCATCCCGCTTCGGTATAATGATCTGCGATGAGCAGAATCAGGTGACAGACTTCGTTGAAAAGCCGAAGGAGCCTAAGTCTACCCTCGCTTCTATGGGTATATACGTTTTCAGCTGGGATAAGCTCAAGAAGTACCTCATCGAAAACGAAAATGATGCCAACGCTAAGCGTGACCGTGGCGAGCAGTGGTCAAAGGACTTCGGAAAGGATATCATTACTTCCATGCTCCGTGACCAGCAGAGACTCTTTGCCTATGAGTTCGAGGGCTACTGGAAGGACGTGGGAACCCTCGATTCCCTCTGGGAAGCTAATATGGATCTCCTCAGCCCAAGCGTTCCGCTGGATCTCTATGATCCGAGCTGGAAGATCTATTCAAGAAACAGCAATATGCCGCCTCAGTATATCGGCGACAATGCCCATATCGAAAACTCCATGATCTCCGAAGGAAGTATAATCGACGGCACTGTTGACTTCTCTATACTCTTCTCCGGTGTTACTATCGAGGAGGGGGCTACTGTCAACTACAGCATCGTTATGCCCGGTACCGTTATCAAATCCGGAGCAGTCGTTGAGTACGCCATCGTCGGCAGCGACAGCGTCATCGAAAGCGGTGCAAAGGTCGGCACAAGCCCTGAAAATATCGAGAACCGTGACGACTGGGGCATTGCCGTTGTTGGACATAACGTTACCGTCTCCGCCGGAAAATGCGTTGAGCCGAAACAGATAATCGGCGAAAATATCTGACAGGAGGAGTTTTGGTATGAGTGTTAATTACAATGTTTTAGGCCTTATCTTCGCAAGTATGCACGATTCTTACATCAGTGAGCTCACTAAGCAGAGAACTATGGGTTCTATCCCTTTCGGAGGACGCTACAGGCTCATTGATTTCCCGCTTTCAAATATGGTCAATTCCAGCGTTTCTGAGGTTGGCGTTATAACTAAATCCAACTACGGCTCCCTGCTGGATCACCTCGGCTCAGGCCGTGACTGGGATCTCGCACGTAAAAAAGGCGGTCTCCACCTCCTCCCTCCTTACAGCCAGACCGGTGGTATCTACAAGGGAAGGCTGGACGCCCTCAATAACGTATGGAGCTTCGTTGAACATTCCAACGCAAAGTATGTCATTATGGCAAACTGCGATGTTGTAACCACTATCGACTTCAATCCAGTGCTCAATCAGCATATGAGCACCGGCGCTGATATTACCCTCGTTTACAGCAAGGGTATCCACGACAGCGACATCAACGACTGCTCAACTATCCTTCAGTTCGATGAGGAGAACCGTCTCAAGGATGCTCTGGTCAATCCCCAGATCTCCGGCGAGTGCAATATCTGGCTGGAAATGTTCATCATCACAAAGGACTTCCTCAAGAAGATCGTCTTTGACGCTGCAAGCAGGAACCAGTTCAGCTTCACCCGTGAGATACTCCAGGGCAAGAAGGACGAGTACAATATAATGGGCTACGAGCATAAGGAGTTCTTCACAAGGATAGACAGTATCCAGAACTACTACAGCGCTAACCAGATGCTTCTGGATACAGAAAAGCGC
This sequence comes from Clostridiales bacterium Firm_05, assembly GCA_001604035.1. Lineage (GTDB taxonomy): Bacteria > Bacillota > Clostridia > Oscillospirales > Ruminococcaceae > Ruminococcus. The sequence continues at coordinate 27,628 of LVAK01000038.1, read as the reverse complement.
AATGCCCTCTTCCGCAAGAATATGCCCGTATATACCAAGATCGGCGACAACGGTCCGGTGAAATACGGTCTTGAATCAAACGTCAAGAACTCCCTCATCGCAGACGGCTGCATCATCGAGGGAACTGTTGAGAACTCTATCCTCTTCCGTGGTGTCAAGATCGGAAAGGGTACTGTTGTCAGAAATTCTGTGCTCCTCCAGAGCACAAAAATAGGCAAGAACTGCACGATCGGTTCTATCATCACAGATAAAAACGTGGAGATAAGCGATGATAAGGTGCTTACCGGCTCCGAAACTTATCCCCTCTATATAGGAAAAGATGGAAAACTTTAACGGCGGTGATCCTTAATGAAAATATTATTTGCAGCAAGTGAGGCTGTCCCCTTTGCAGCCTCCGGCGGCCTTGCCGATGTTACAGGCTCTCTCCCGAAGGCTCTGACAGCCAAGGGACATGACTGCCGTGTAGTTATACCGCTATACAGCTCTATCAGACCTGAGCTTCGTGCTAAAATGGAGTTTATCAAGAACATCACTGTTGATGTCTCATGGCGCAAGCAGTACTGCGGTATCTTCAAGGCTGTTCTCAACGGCATTACCTATTATTTCATCGATAACGAATACTATTACTCCCGTGAGGGTATGTACGGCTTCTATGACGACTGTGAAAGATTCGTTTTCTTCGACCGTGCAGTGCTGGAAATGCTGAAATACGTGGGTTTCACTCCTGAGATAATCCACTGCAACGACTGGCAGACCGCCCTCATCCCCGTATATTACAGTGTGTACTATAAGTACCAGCAGGGATACGACGGGATTAAGAACGTCTTTACTATCCACAATATAGAATACCAGGGCAAATACGGCAAGGAAGTCCTCAGTGAACTTATGAGCATCCCTATGTATAACGCTGGCCTTCTCGATTACGACGGCTATGTCAATATGCTCAAGGGCGCTATCGAAACTGCCGACAAGATAACTACCGTAAGCCCAAGCTATGCATGGGAAATACTCGATCCCTGGTACGCTCACGGTCTGGACAGGATCCTCGTAACAAAGCAGTATAAGCTCCGGGGCATCCTCAACGGCATCGACACCGAGCTCTATGATCCATCAAAGGATCCGGAAATAACCAAAAATTTCAGCGCAAGGAACGTCTCCGGCAAGGCTGAGTGCAAACGCACTTTGCTGGAGGAGCTGAATCTCGATCCCGGCAATGAGCCTGTAATAGGCATTGTCACAAGATTCGTCCGCCATAAGGGCATTGACCTGATACGCTGCGTTTTTGAGGAGATGATACAGATGGGCTTCAAGTTCGCTGTCCTTGGCAGCGGCGAGAAGATCTACGAGGACTTCTTCAGCGAAATGGCTGCAAGATATCCCGGAAAAGTCTCCGTATCACTTGGATTCATACCTGAGCTCTCACACAGGATCTATGCAGGCTCGGATATGTTCCTCATGCCATCACTCAGTGAGCCCTGCGGCCTCGCTCAGATGATATCAATGCGCTATGGCACTATCCCGATTGTACGTGAAACAGGCGGTCTCCGAGATACTGTCCGTGATAACGGCGGTATTGACGGAAACGGCTTCACTTTCAAGACTATCAACGCAAATGATATGCTGGATGCTGTGAAACGTGCCTTCCGTGACTATAATGATAAGAAAGTATGGGATGCACTTGTCAAACGTGCTATGAAATGTGATTTCAGCTGGTCCGCCTCAGCAGATGACTATATCGATCTTTATGAGGAACTCTTACAGGATGATCTGCTCGAAGCAGATGCATAATATGATCATTTGACTTTTTTTAATAAAAACGGGACTGCTTAAGCAGTCCCGTTTTATTTTACCTCAACAATACAGTCAGGGTGAGATGCCTGGAGTTCTTTTTTTATTTTATCCTTGTTGAATTCTTTATCGCTTAGAACGATACGGATTAACGAAAGATTTTTCATATCTTTTATTACAGATATCTGTTTTGAGTCCTCAATATTCAGAAGCTCGATCACTTTTACGTCATAGCACTCTTTCAGAGGAGCGAGATCATCCTTCCAGAGTTCCGAATTACTGATCCGTGCATATATCAATTTGTTGCTGAGCCTGCGTCCTTGTGGAATTTCGGAATCCCAATTAGTGTAATCGGGGCGATTGGAAAAATGAAGAGTACTTATACCATCAAAATCAAAGTCAACGTTCACAGTGCTTTTGGTATATTCATCAGGAGCATAGCTTTCGATTCGCTTTTTTACATCTATTGCTTCTTCAAGGAAATGTTCCTTTGATTTTATAGCAAATTGGACATTAATATTGCTTGTATCGACTTTTGCACTCTTTAATTCTATGCAGTTGTATTCATGCTCTTTGAGGTAAGATATGAGCTTTTTTTCTTCCTTGCTTGGAGCAAATATCCTGATTGTCAGAAAGACTATCAAAGCGATAATAGCGATGATGACCAGCAGTATTTTTTTGATTACAGATGCGGCTTTTTTCATTTTATTCTCCGTATGTAGTGTGTTCTGAACATTGGTAAGTGTTGATTTTATCTATTAGAAGGGGGCGATGTTTAAATCGCCCCGGGTAAAAAAGCTGTGTCAATGAGACAGGAAAAATGAATAATTATGTATTGTACACTGACATTTTTTCGCTTACTGCCAGAACATCATCAGCTCTTCGCAGACGTCATTCACAGCAGGGTGACGCACAAGCAGGTTTCCACCACGGTCACTGACTACCATAAGTCCCCATATTACAAAGGAGACTGTAATGCCGATATGTGCAACAGCGTATCTGTGAGCGTTCTTGGCGGCGGAAACAGTGCCCTTGAGTATGCATACTATAACTCCGATCAGCAGCAGAGGTGTCATATCGATGATATAGCGCTGATTGATACCGCCAAGGCAGTAGCTTTGCCAGCCGATGATAAACGGCATTATGAAGCATATAAGAAGGGAGATGTTCCTGAGCCTCTTTGTGGAGGAGTTTGCAAAGTGTCTTCCTCTGCGCTGTATTCCGGCAGGTATCAGTGAAATGCCGATGATGTACAGCGGATATGTGAGCCAGCCCACAGCATCAGAGGAGTATACTGCACGGCCGTAGTTGTAGAGATGCGAGAAGTTGGGTTCTATGAACGGGAAGAATCCTCTCGGTCTTGGGAACAGGAATACGAAGTGGTAGAGCATAGGCGCAAATCCTGCGGCGTGAAGCTTATTTGCGTGAACATCGCTGACAGTGAGCTGATAGGAGGCGCCAAAATCAAAGGGCGAACCGAATCTTGCATTGTTGTACCACATGAGGGCGCATCCGCCTATGAGCATGGGGATCACGAAAGCGGCAGCCTGTGTAAGACGGAAGCTGAGCTTCATGTCCTTGTTTCTGAGGATACCGATGAAGAAGGGTATCAGGAGAACAGATGAGAGGGCAAAGCTTGGTCTTGAGCCTGTACAGAGCGCCAGCGAAGCGCCGCTGATGAAGAGTAGCACCACACGCAGCCATTTTTTTCTGCATGAGCAGGCGCTGAGGCCTGTCCATAGCGTCAGGAACAGGAAGCACAGTCCGCAGATAGTAGGCAGGACGTACATATTCGTATAGTTTATGGCGTAGATTATGCCAGACAGGCACATAGTCACCGGCATAAGGCAAAGCAGCATGAGCAGATTCGGCCTTGGGACGAACAGCTTTATCGCCGCAAGGATCGTCATACAGAATGCCAGTGCAGCAATAGCTCCGAAAATAGGCTGAGCCATTGCAGTGGTAGGCATTTTGCCAGTTATGGTGTAGTAGGGGTAATAGTAGAGTATAACCGGTACTACTCCGAAGTAGGAGTAGTAATGTCCTTTGTAGTATGCGGAATCCCAGTTATAGGGGATGCCCTGAGTATCACGTTCGGAGCGGTTGTAGGGGTTCTTCATTGCTTCAAGAGCCGGATCGACCTCAACATCCAGGTAGACCTGCTTTTTCTTGAAGGCATCGGCGGTGGCAGCATATGGATCTGTTATGGAAACGTTTTTCGTGTCAAATTCATACGCCTCCTGATATGGACGCATGAACAGGAAAGTAGAAGCCGTACAGAAGAATACCATTCCGAAAACGAGCATTCTGTGGAGGGCTTTTCTCGGCTGATAGGTCACAGTCCAGAGCCTGAACGAGAGTATCAGCATTATCAGTACAGCTATGACTGAGATCACGAAGAATCTTATGAGTGAGAAGTGGAAAGGTATGGAGCTCACGGCACGTATCGAGTGTATCTTTATGGGAGAGTTCACGTCGCTGAAGGAGAGCTTTGTTTCATGGAGCTCTCCATAGGGGGTGAAATTCATGGCGAATTTTGACTCTTTAGAGGTTATCATCTTCTGCCTCATGGTCTCGAAATCGGCGGAGATATTGTCGTCCTTTATGCCGATCAGCGTCATGAAGGGAGTGGAATTCTCCTTGTCCTCACGTTCCTGTTCGATTATGAGGGCACGGGTATAATCAGGAAGCCTGCCGAATGTCAGACTGGTATTGCCGGTTATGAGCAGATCTCCCTCATAAAGCGCAGCTCCCTCTGAGGCAGCAACAGTTTCGAGGTTGATATAGGTGCTGTCAGGCTTTTTGTCGAAGCTTTTGAAGTTGAACAGCAGCACTTCTGCGGCGAATATAGCTGAAAGGGCAATAGCCGATCTCTTCAGGAAGGCGGCAGTTCGTTTCCGGTCGGTGAAATTCCTCAGCAGGAAGGCTCCGTAGGGGAGAGCGCTCGTTGGTATTATGGCTGCCGGAGGAAGAGTGCTCCCGTCGTGGAACATGAACAGTCCGGTGACTGTACATAGTCCGGAAAACATAGCGATCTCACTTATGAATATCATCAGCAGCGTTTTAAGGCAGCTGCGTTTGTCCTTTTTATCAGTTTTTCTTGCGGTCATTATCTTGTCTGACAGCAGGAATGTGACGATGAAGAAAAGCAGGGGGAAGCCTGCCGAAAAGATCAGATCCATAGTCTGTACTCCTTAATATATTGATAATATAATTATACATTATATAAAAAAAATGTCAAGTAAAAGTGTCTTCAGTAGCGGCTGACAGAAAAAATCCGGGAGCAGGAGCTGAGGATTTAGGACGGGGCTGTTTTTATGTTGAAAGAAAAATGCCGGAAAGAAGAATAGCAGCTTCTTTCCGGCTATTGGAGGCAATATGTTGTTCGCATATAATTTTTTCCGGCAGAGCCGTGGCGGATGACAGGTTTCCTGCTATCCGGCAGTCTGATGGCTGCATCTTCTGTGTACTTCCGCAGTGAGCTCATCGAAATACACCTGGGGATCAGTGGCATTATATGCCTGTTCGTACTCATTCCAGGTCTTATCGAAGTCATCGCTCATGACCATGAGAGGCATATACTTATGCTTGACCTCCTGCATCTGCTTCATTACCTTGCCGTAGTCAGTGGCTTCTGTAACTGCATTGTCAAAGGACCACATTGGATACCAGGGCGGATTTTCCGGAGCAGGGTTCAGGAAATCGGTGTATGTCTTTGCGCCGTAAGCGTCAAAGCACTTCTTTATGACAGGATCGAGGCGGTCGTAGAAAATAATCGGCTGATTGGTGGAGGTATAGGCGTTTATGCCGTCGGGAGCCATTCCTAAGTAGCGTGGCATATAGCTGTATTCGCATATGTGCTTTGCTATATAGTCCTTGCTGCGCCATTGCTTGTACTGCTCCTCGGTCTGGTCGAAGAGTCCCTCATCGTTTACGAAGTAATCGACGCCCTCCACTCCCCAGAAGCGGAGGTTCTGTATCTCCGGATCAAGAAGGCTGCTGATGAACTTCACAGCGCCCTCCGGATCCGAGCAGCTGGTGCTTATGCCGACACCGGTGGAGGCGTTGAACGCAATGCGGTCATGGTATCTCTCCTGGATCTTGCCGTCGATAGTAAGTCCGAAGGGGATATATCTGCATTCCGGCGGCAGCTCACGCTCTGAGCTGGCGAAATTCCAGTGCTGATCCACCATTCCCAGCACTCTTCCGGTAAGTATCTTATCATAATAATCCGCAGTTTCCATAACGAAGCACTCCGGATCGATTATGCCCTTGCCGTACTCCTCGTTCAGCTTTTTGAACCATGTTCTGGCGGTGGGCAGCAGATTGTAGTCCTTTGCTTCAAGGGTATCCGGATCCACTATGCAGCAGCCGTCATTGGGATAGCCCTCAAGGAACATAGGGGGATTATCCAGAGCGAAGAAGCGGGTATCATTTGCCTGTATCTCATAGCCGATGAAGGGCTGACCGTTCTCGTCGGTGGGATGAGCAGCGATATAGTCCTCAATAAGTCCGAAATAATCGTCCAATGTTTTTAGCTCAGGGTAATTAGCCCATTCCAGCACACGTATCTGTATCCAGAAGGCCTCGCCGTCATGGACAGTGCTGCTGTCCTCCTTGTAGACGGCTGAGAAGAGCGGTATATAGTAGATATGGCCGTCCTCAGAGCGGACGATATCCCACTGTGCGTCGGTGTATAGGGCTTTTATCTCAGGGTAGTCGTCCCAGTAATTATCCAGTGGGATGAAGGCGTTTTCTTTTATAAGGCGCTGACAGTTACCTGCGTCAGGGGAGATGAAATCCGGATATTTTCCGGAGATCATCATATCGCTGAAGACCTTATCCATATCGGCCTGATCCTCGATCCATTCCTCTTTAAGGAGGCATCCTGTTTTTTCAGCGATGATCTTCTGGATATCGTTATCCTCTGCGATACTGTCGTTGCGGGCGCAGTAGAAGCCGGTGAACTCCTTGATCTCCTGCTTTTTTTCCTCTTTTTTGGAGGAGCAGCCTGTTGCTGAGAGTGCAATAGCTGCTGCGGACAATGCTGATAACAACCGTTTTCCTGTCATACCTGTTCACCCTTTTCCTGTGTAGTCTGATAGATGGTTAGTGTGCTTGTGAGACCGTGACGGAGCGGATCCGGCCGCAGATAATTATTCCCAGGTCTGACCGCCATAAGAAATGCAGGCAGGATAAACACCGGCTGTTATTTTTCCGGTTTTATCCTGAAAGTTATCCTCATGCCGCTGCCGGTGCTTATATCCATATCGATACGGCCGCCGAGACAGTGTCTTATACGCAGATAAGGATTGTACCTGTAATTTTTATCGAAGGAGTATTCGCTGGTAACACTTTCATCCTCGAATATGGCCAGCAGTTTAAGTGTGTCTGTTGAGCGCAGCTTTCTGCTGCCCTCAAAGGTTATGACCGCACCCTTTTCCGAGGCAGTTATTTCAACTGAATCTCCGCCCAGTTCGGTGAAGATATTTTCGGTAAGGAGCACCAGAGAATATGCCGGTATCCTTATCTTGCCGCTGTCCTTGCCGGTAAATCTGTAAAGTCCGCCAAGTCTTCCGGAAGCCTCTTCTATCATTTCTGCCTCTTCGGTGAGGGTGATATCGTTGCTGATAAAGGTCGTGTGGAGGTACGGCAGCTTGTTGATGACTGTCAGCTCCGCATCCATTCTCATGGCTGTTGTAAAGAGGGAATTGTATTCCGAGCTCTTCTTCATCAGCGAATCACTGCTCTCTTTATATTCACTGCCCTTCTGGGTAAGGCGCTCTGCCATTTCCGAGCATACGTCCAGCAGCTTTCCCACCTCGTCCCGGCCGTTGTTTCCATTGCTGAGGGAATGGATGCTGCCCTCACGCCTGAATTCCTCAAGCACAGGCCTGATGCGCCTTGTTATTCCGAATGCCATAGCAGCAACAGCGATATTGAACAGCACCACTATGCCTATAACGCATGGCAGGAACCAGCCATTCATAAGGACAGAAGCCGTACTTGTCCTGTCGGCGCATGAATAGAATTCGATGTCAACGGTATAGTAATTGCGCTTTACGCATTTGAACTGCGGAGTGATCGTGATATCCGAAACGGCCTTCACACTTTCATCACTGCTGTAGAGCAGGTCGCTGCCGCTCATAATAAAGATACTGCCGTCGAAATCGAGACTTTCGGCAAAATTCCTGATAAAGTCGCTGCTTATTTTAAGGCAGAGATAGCTTTCCACTGATTCCGCCGGGATATAGTCCAGCTTTCTTACCAGCATAATGGACTGATCGCTGTGATCGATGCTCAGCACTGTAGGCTTGTTGAACTTCTTCATGGACTTGTACCATTCCTCATCCCTGACCTGATCCAATGAGCCCAGAGTGCCGCCGGGAAGTATAGTTGGATTGGAGGTATAAATGGTACATTTCTTTACGATATTGGTGTCCGCAGTATTCAGCGCCGTGTTTTTGAGAAGAGGCTGATAGGCCTCAAAGTATTCGGAAGATGAAGAATAGGACTTATTCAGGAAATCGTACACCGGCTTATTGGTATAGATATTCTTGGCGATGGATACAGCGCTGTCGATACCCGTGCTGGTCATCTGCTCAGTAGCAGTCACAGCAGTTTTTTCCATCCGGTCATATTTTTCTGAGGCGGCCTTTTCTATTGTGTCAGCCATTATGTGCCATGACAAGGCCAGTGCGAGCATAAAAAGGATATCGAGAAGGATGAACTTAACTCTGAAAGATGATCCTGAAAACGGAGCATTTCTTTTTTTCTTGGTACTGCTCAATAAAACACCCCCGTTATCTGTCTGGCATATTCATAAGCTTTTTCAGAGCTGTTTTCTTTTCATACATATTCTCTTCAGCTTCTGCCAGCAGTTCATCGTATGAATACTTGCCCTTTGCGTAGGCACAGCCGTATGAAAGGGCACATTTTATAGGTTCCTCCGGTTTGCTGAGTATTATGGGGGAATCATTTTCAAGCTTGTCAACGATAGAGTCGATCCTGCGGTATGTGCATTCGGTCATCACCATGAGAAATTCATCTCCGCCCATTCTGAAGCAGTGATCGTTTGGGCCGAGGAAGTTCCTTATGTAATCGGCGGCGGAGGTTATGACATAGTCGCCGCACTCATGGCCGAGAGTATCGTTCATAAGCTTGAGGTTATTGACATCGAAATAGATAAGGCAGATGTTCTCGCCGCTGCGGAACATCTCCTCCATACTGTGGTAGCAGCGCTTGTTCAGCATATGTGTCATACCGTCATGATTGGCGTCAAAGAGAGCCTGGGAAAGGTTCTCGTTGCTGCTGTTCATTTCAAAGAGTATCTTCTGGAGAGCCTTGCTGAGATGACCTATCTCATCGCTGCGGTTGGTATCGAAGAATACAGACGCATCCTTTCCTTCAGAGGCGTTGTCGTCTCCGGAGAGGTATACGGCAGAGCTGGTTATCTGCTTTATGGGGCGGAATATCCTTCTGTTGAGTGTGGTTATAAGTATGGTAACGAATATTCCGCAAAGGATCAGCAGTCCTGCCAGAACTCCTAAAGTGGCGGGGATGAATCTGTATTCATACGGCTTTTCAAGCTCAACGATCATATAGCCGCAGAGGCTGTCGTCTACAGTTCTTACAGGGCGATAGTAGGTACTGATACCTTTTTCGGAGTGATTTAGTGCTTTCCTTCCGTTTATCAGCTCCGCCTTTATGGAGGAGGTATAGCCGTCGTACTCCAGCTTTGAGCCGAGGAGTGCGCCGCCCGTATCATAAATATAGCTGCCCGAGGTATTGCTGAAGCTGACAAGGGAGATACGTCTTATCTCCGAGCTGTTACGTTCCTGATAGGCTATGAGTTTATTCTGGACAGAAGAATACTCATCCGATACTGTCCTTGTATTGAAGGCCTCCTTTGCGAGATCGGCATTGATAGTGAGCTCTGCCATATCCAGTGCCTCGGAGGCTATCGTTCTCTGGTATTTCAAGCCTGTCATTCTGACCAAAAGACAAGAAACAGAGAATACTATGACAACAAAGATCACAAGAACTATGGCTGATGAGAAGCCTATTCTTTTTTTGATAGATCCTGACATGATCATACTCCATTTTGCTTGAATTATTTGTAAAAAAGTCATTGCAACAATGGCTTTATCATAATTTTACACCATAAATTGCATTTTGTCAATTTCCAACAATAATCTTACACAAAAATTAACATAATCATAACATATTTATAATAATGGGTGGCAAATAAACTTTTTGTATATGAAAAACGAGGGCTAAGGCTCCGGAACTGTGGTACTTATATCTCAATCCTATTCAGCAATTTGCTATAATTCTTATCAAAAACAAAAATATAGTCTCCGCAGGTAACAAAATTGTATGATCCACCTTCTTTTATCTCACTTGCTGACTGTTTATTTGTAACTTTCCAGCCATCGAGCGAGTATGTCAGGTATTTTCCTTTGTAGTATGTTATGGCTTTTTCTGAATCAACATATAGGATTCTTTCAAATGTTTTGGTCTTTTTTTCTTTGACTTCAAAATCATTTTTATTGATTATTACCGCATAATCATGATCGTGTTTTTCCATTTCGTCAGAATATTGAATTGGCGGTTGTTTTCCTATAATGCGAGAAGTTAATTCCTGCGATACTAAAACAAAATTACTTTCATCTGAATAAAGCGGAGTTTTTGGAAAAAAACCATTAACATAGTGATTAAAGTCAATCTTATGTATACTCTCTTTATTGTTCGAAAATGAATATTCAGATATTGACCTTAAATTAGTAGGATTGAACTCGTAGAAAATATGCTCCTTGTTAAATGATAATAAACTTATGCTATTATATTTGCAATTTCCTATCCATTCGTTATTAGTTGTGTCTATACAATAAAATGAATTTTTACAAATATCATCGTTCATCTTAAAATACAAACAATCTCCATATTCACAAGAGTATTTATACATATCAAAACGGTTATCATCCGAATGAAAGACAAATGAATAATCTATCTCCTTTTTTTCAAGATGTGTATCATCTTTTAAGCGATACATTATCAACTCATCAAATGTCAGATCAAATATAACATCATCATTTATCAAAAAATCGATTGAATCTCCTGGAAACAGATAATGTTTTTTTACATTGCCATCTTTATCTATTGCTTTCAGTTTCTCGTTGCAGCTGCCGTCAAATATCCATATCAGATCATTGTAAGACTTTAAGAAGGAGTTTTCATCAGTGCCGCTGTATATAACTTCTTTGGTGTCTGCGTTAGTTATCTTTCCGTCTGACAGAATGAAGTATTCGTCATCACACTCCACTACATTGGGATGTTCATCATATAAAGCTGTTACTTTGAGTGTTATATCCGGATAGTAAATATTAAATCGATAAAATAATGCGGCAAAAACTATTATAAGTGCTATAACTAAAGATATGATTCTTTTCTTGTTTTGTTTTAACATATTTATATCACCACCGAAATAAATAATGTATTAAGACTATAACATAGCAATGTAAAAAAATGATTCGTATACAATTTTGAGACAATACTGTTTACTAAAATAAAGATGAGTAGTTACTTGTTCACGAATAAAAAAATCTCTGCTTAATATATTCAAATTTTATCATACCGGAATTTTGAAGTCAATTACTATTTTATTACATTTATTAACAGTTTGTCGGGACATATGGCAGAGCGGTGAAAAACTTAGAACCAAATTCTTTGTTTTTTCTGACTGCACGCTTGACAATCCTCTTCTGATATGTTATAATGAAAAGCGTGTGACAAGCATCCTGTAATCAGGCAGAATATAGAGGTCAAAACTGTCATCTTCATATATGTCTTCGGTTACTGCAATACGCAAAGGAGCTACAGCTTTAATGAAGGCAGTCGGCTGTTTGTGGTGACAAGTAATTCGACGGAGTTGGCTCATAACACAGCCCGTCAGCTGCCTATCCAAGATTTCGGGTATTCCCTGTCTGCACATTTTCTGACAATTCTACTGTGATGTCAATTATTTATATACATTTAAGAGTTTTACTTTCATCATTTTAATTTATGCATAAATAATCGTTTTATCGTAAAATAACCAGTTTCATTTTTGATTTATTATCCTTATTGTTACACTTATTTTTCATTATATTTAGTGTTTGTATTTTTATTGTCATATTTCATAAACCTGAATATCATTATATTTATAAAGCCATAATTGCAGAGTATTGTATTTATTGATGGTTCTCGTCATCAAGCATAAAGCTCCAGAAAAAGGCAATGATTCTGTATATGTGAATAGAGTGTAATAATTATGTATAGTTAATAAACTGAGTGTTTTATAATAAACACTCAGTTTTTTTTATATTTATCACTAATCCAAATGTAAAATGAAAGGAGAAAGCATGAATATTTCAATTGATTCAGCGGCAACTTTTTATCCTGAGTCTCTCATTTCGGCAGATGAACTTGCAAAAATGGCAGGTATATCGACAGAAGAGGTTTTAAAAAAAGGTGTAAATAGCATTCATGCTGCTGAAAAAGGCACACTCACCACTGATATGGCAGTAAAAGCTGTAAATGAAGCTATCGGCGATATTGATCCTAAATCGATAGACCAGTTAGCATTTATCTCTGAAGGTGTCAGTGACTATCTCTATATGGATCCATCCAAAAATATTCTTAAAAAAATTGGCGGACGTATTGAGGATCTCATATATTCATCTGATTATTTCAGAGGAAATAATGGTACTGTAGGGATTATCAGGACAGTGGGCAATCAGCTTCGTGGTAATCCTCAAATCTCGAGATCGGTCATCGCAACTTCGCTTATATGGTCTTATCATTCTGACAATAGAAGACTTGGTGATGCTTTTCTCGGAGATGGTGCGGGGGCACTTATGCTTACTGAAGGCGGAGAGAGGAATAAGATCCTGAGCATCGCTCTAAAAAGTCTCAGTGAATACAACATGATATCCGGTTTCAGATATGGCGGAACACTAAATGAGATAGATCAGGAAATAGCAAGAACTCATAAGTTTATCTATGAGATACTCGATAAGGAGCATTACAATGGAATGATGGAACATATTTCTGAAGCTGGAAAAGAAACAGCAGATAATGCTCTTAAAAAAGCTGGTCTTACATCAAGTGATATATCTTATATTGGTATCTGTGGGTTCAATAAGAAGATCAATGACGAGATAGTTTCCGATTTTGGATGCAGCAATGTCATTGATCCGCTTTCTGACAGGGGATACTTAGGCTCACTTGGTGTAATAGATGTTATAAGCAGTTTTGTAAATGATAATACAGTCAGATCTGGGGATAAAATTCTGATAATTGCAGTTGGCATTGATGCAAATGTTGAAGCAATGGTTATAGAAAAGTAAGAGGTGATATTGATGGAGAATACTAATGGTAATGTCGGCATTGCTGGAATGGGGTTTTACTTTCCTGAAGAAAAAGTTGATACTCACACTATAAAAGAAGAAGCTAACCTTGAAGACTGGATATATGAAAATGCTGGAATAAATACTATTTACAAACCAAGTGATATTGACAGAAATACACATATGGCATACAACGCATCTGTGGAAGCACTTAAGGACGCAAATATGGATGCTTCAGAAATAGATCTAATAGTCGTATGTGTTTTCAGAAACGATTACTGGCACTGGCAGATGAGTACATGGCTCAAGGATAAACTCAAAGCTGTAAATGCAGATACTCTTGAAGTCTGCGGTGGATGTTCGGCTCATTTCTTCTCTGTAGAGACAGCGGTCGATCAGATCAGAGGTTCTGATGACATCAACAATGTTTTGGTAGTTTGTTCAGAACGCTTTTTTGGATACGGCTGGCCAACATTTCTTAGTTCCGGCGGACAGGCTATAGTTTTGAAGAGAAATTGCCCCCAGTTCAGGTATCTTGGATTCTATACAAGCAACTTGATCAGATATCACGAGAATGCTTATATAAAATACGGCGGAACAGCTTTCCCCTTCAACGAAGAAACTGTCTGGAATGGAGTAGGATTTCAGCAGAATGTTGAGGTGAATGCAGATATATACTTTGAACATATCAAACCCGCATTCTTTGATAAATTTAAGGAAATAACGGATAAACTGATGGAGAATACCGGCCATAATATATCAGAAGTTGATTATGTTGTCTCGATCATTCAGCAGAAGAAGTTCGATAAGAAAATACTTGAAGCAATAGGGCTTCCGGATATTCCCTGCGGACTTGAATACAAAGCTGAATTAGGACATTTCAGCGGCGCTGATACTTATATCGTTCTTGATAAGGCAAGAAAAGACGGCAAGATAAAAAAGGGTGATCTTATACTGAGCTTTACAATCGGCGGCATCGCTTGGTGTGCTGAGCTTATCGAGTATTGAGCACTGATAAACTTATAAGGAGGTTCAAACTATGGTAGGTATATCCGGAATAGGTGCATATATTCCTGATGAAAAAATAGCAGTACGTGATCTTTGTCCCGGTGTCTCAGATTATGAACTCAGCAGGATAGGGGCCGAGTCTGTACTTTATGAACCAAAGCTGACAGCTACTGAAATGGCTGTAAAGGCAGCTGAGGCAGCTATCGCTGATGCATATATGGATCCTGAGGACATAGGTCTTATTATTAATACACAGGCCAGCCTGCATGATTATCTTCTGTGGGTGGTCTCAGCAGAGGTCCAGGATAAGCTCAAAGCGCACAATGCCGACTTTTTTGATATGTATCAGGGGTGCAGCGGTTTTGTAACGGCGATCATAACAGCAGAAAGCTTTATAAAGTCTGGTAATTACGATAAGGTGCTTATAAATTCAGCTGAAAAGTGGGATGCATCGATCAGAAAAAGGAATATAGGAAGATTAGTTTACGGCGAGTGCGGTGCAGCAGTAATTCTTGAAGCTGATTCTGAAAGGAATCAGATATTAAGTCATCATACTATTTCACGTGGAGATTTTAATGACATATCAAGAATGCGTATTGGTACTATTAATCCGCCTGACGGTGATTATCCTGACAACTATTATAATTTTGATATTACTAATATTGAGAAATCTAGAAATGAAATGGTGCCCATCAACGTTGAGAATTTTTATACTGTAGGTGAAAAGGCAGCAGAAAAAGCCGGATTGAAATTAAGTGATATCGACTATATTATTTTCCCGAGCGTTGGATTTGGTCTGTTTGAAAAGGTTATGACAAGATACGGCCATGATCTTAAACAGACAAATTTTTCATATATATCACAGAATGGTGATTGTGGATCAGCTGATGTATTTATGAATTATTATAAAATGATAAATGATGGTAAAATCAAAAGCGGTGATAATGTACTTTTCCTTGTGCAGGGTGCGGGATTTACATGGGGTTCACTGTTGATCAGAGCATAGGAGTGTGTAATATGATTTATTCAAAAATAGCCGGAACCGGTTTTTATATACCTAAAAAAATAGTTACAAATGATGATCTTGCTTCTTATCTTGATACAAGTGATGAGTGGATACAGAGAAAAATTGGTATCAAAGAACGCCATGTTGCGGCAGAAGGTGAGGTTACATCTGATATGGCAGCAGCTGCTGCTGAAAAAGCTTTGAAAAATGCCGGGATCACAGCAGATCAGGTCGATCTCATAATTCTTGCTGCGAATCTTCCCGACCATATAAGTCCTGCAACAGCAGTTCAGATCCAGAAAAAAATTGGTGCTGAAAACGCATTCGGATTTGACATAAAGTGCGGAGGATGTCCTGGACTTGTTTATGGTATCACTATTGGTTCAAAGTTCATTGCTGATGGCAGCTGCAAGAACGTTCTTGTAACGGCATCCGATATGAATTCAAGGGCTATCGACTGGGATGATCGTCTTACTGCTGTCATTCTCGGCGACGGTGCTTCAGCAGTTCTTCTTCAGGCTTCTGATAAACCCGGAATCATTGATACTGAACTTCATACCGATCCTTCCGGATACTATGGTGCCTATATTCCGGCCGGCGGCACAGTTGAGCCTATCACAGAACAGTCTCTCAAGGAAAGAAGACAGTATTTCAAGATGGATGGGCGTGCGATCTTTCAATTTGCAACAACTGTATTTCCGGACACCGTCAGATCTATAGTTGCTAAAAATAATATGACACTTGATGATATCGACTTTATTATCCCACATCAGGCAAATATAAACATTATTAAAGAATCTATGTCGAAGCTTGGTCTGCCTATGGAAAGAACATTTACAAATGTTGATAAATATGGTAATACAGGCGGAGCTTCTGTTGGGGTTGCACTTGGAGAAGCAATTGAACGTGGAGTAATAAAGAAGGGCGACAAGGTCGTACTCGTCTCATTCGGTGCAGGACTCTGCTGGGGAGCTGTTCTGTTAGAAATTTAAGGAGGGACTTAATTGAAGATAGCAGTTATTGGATGCGGACTTATGGGGAAAGGCATTATTCAGTCATTTGCAGTAAATGGCTATAAAGTGATCGCTGTTAAACATAGAGAGAATGACAACAGCTTTGAGCCCTATCTTCGCAATGAATTAGATAAAAAAAGGATAAATGAAGAGGACTATGATACTGTTCTCGGAAATGTTGTTTTCACTGCTGATATTAAAGAAACAGCAGATTGTGACATCGTTATCGAAACTATTGTTGAGGATCTCGAAAAAAAGAGAGAACTTCTTGAAAAACTTGATAAGATCTGTAAGCCTGAAGCTATTCTTGCTTCAAATACATCAGGTCTTTCAATAAAGAGTCTTGCTGAGGCTACCGAACGTAAAGAAAAGGTGATAGGTATGCATTTTATGTCTCCTGTTCCGGTTATGAGACTTGTTGAGATAATAAGAAGCGAATATACCTCTCAGGAGACATTTGATATTGTTTCAGACATTACAAAAAAAATAGATAAGGATGGCGTAGCGGTCAAGGATTCGCCGTGCTTTATCACAAGCAGACTTATAGCAGTTTATATGCATGAAGCTTTTCGTATGTACGAAGAAGGAGTAGGTTCAGCTGAAGACATTGACTATATTGCTAAGGAAGGGCTTGGATTTCCAATTGGTCCGCTAAGGCTTGCTGATGCTTTAGGTGTTGATGTTGTACTCAAAGTTATGGAAAATCTTTCCGAGAATATCGATAAAAGATATACTCCCTGCGAGCTGCTGAAGACTATGGTAGAAAGCGGAAAGACCGGAAAGAAAAGCGGAGAAGGCTTTTACACTTATAAGAAAAAGTGAGGGAATGATAATGAAAAGAAATGCTGGAATTGCAGGCATGGGGTATTACCTGCCGGAAAGAGTAATGACAAATGCTGAACTTGTTCAGTATGTTGATAATACAGATGAATGGATACAGACAAAATTAGGAATACAGGAGAGAAGGATCGCTGAACCGGATCAGGCTTTTTCTGATCTTGCTTATCCTGCTGCCCTTCAGGCTATTGAAAATGCAGGAATAACTCCACAGGATATTGATCTCATTATCGTATGTGCCATAAATACTGATAAAAGAGCACCTTCAACTGCTGCGATCCTTCAGGCAAAACTTAATGCCAAGAGATGTGCTGCCTTTGATGTGAATGTGGGAGGATGCCCTGGAAGCTGTTACTCCCTTGTTATTGCACAGCAGTTTATCGAAAACGGTACTTATGATAATGTTCTTGTTGTATGCGGCGAGATATATTCAAGAATTATTGATATTACTGATAAGATGACATCAGGTTATTTTGGTGACGGAGTTGGAGCAGCAGTTCTCAGACCTTGCTGTGATGGAAAGGGTATCATCACTTCTCTTTTAGGTGCTGATGGAAAATGGGGTGCTGATGAGATAAGCGTTGAGGGAGGCTCAAAAGTGCCCTACACAAAGGAGAATGTTGAGGAGAAGAAGCTCAAAGTCACTATGAACGGAAAAGCTGTATGGAAATTCGGTACATACATACTTCCATATGTCATTCGCAGTCTTGCTGAAAAATCCGATAAGCAGCTTGATGAGCTTGACTGGATCATACCTCATCAGGCTAATATCAACATGGTTCGTTTTGGCATGGAAGAGCTTGGCATACCAGAATCAAAAGCTTATACGAATATGCATAAATACGCAAATACTGGTGCCGGTTCGGTAATGATCGCACTTGCTGAAGCTGTTAATAAAGGACTGATCCAGTCAGAGGAATATGTTACCCTTGTATCTTTTGGAGCAGGTTTTTCATGGGGCGGAGTTCTGGTAAACTGGTGTGACGAAGATGATTTTATTTGATCAGAGAGGTAATATATGAAATTAACTGGTAAAACGGCTGTTATTACAGGCGGAAATAAGGGCATTGGTGCAGCCTGTGCTCTGGCATTCAGCCGTGAAGGTGCAAATGTTGTAATTGCAGCAAGGAATATGAGCGATTCAAACAGGATAGTTGAACAGATCATTTCTGAAGGCGGAAAAGCTGCTGCGATCGCAGCAGATGTTTCTGACCACGAACAGGTCAAGAATATGATATCAAGAACTGTCGAAATGTTTGGGAAAATAGACATCCTGATAAACAATGCCGGTATAATTGCCGATTCTTTTATAAACAAGATGACTCTTGAACAATGGGATAAAGTAATTGCGACAAATCTGACAGGAACTTTCTATTGTATCAGAGAGGCAGTCCCTTATATGATAGAAAATGGGTACGGAAGAATAATCAATACATCTTCAGTTGCAGCAAGAAAAGGAGCAGTTGCTCAATCAAATTATGCTGCTTCAAAGGCAGGTATCATTGGCATGACTTTAAGTCTTGCACAGGAACTTGGAAAGTATAATATAACGGTCAACGCTGTTGCGCCCGGATATGTTGCAACTGATATGACAAGCAATCTTCCGGAAAAGATAATGGAGCGTGCTAACAAAGTTATTCCGGTTAAGAGATTTGGTACACCAGAGGAAATGGCAGCAGCATTCTTGTATCTTGCAAGCGATGAAGCTGCGTACTGCAACGGGGCTGTGCTTGACATAAACGGCGGCTTGAGCCTTTAATATGTAATACTTGAAGTAAATAAGTAAAGGAAGTGGTAATAAATGTCAATAATAAAAATAGAAAATCTTAAAAAGAAATTCGGAGACTTCACTGCACTTGATGGTATATCTATGAACATTGAAAAAGGCGAAGTATATGGTTTTATTGGTCCTAACGGCGCTGGAAAGACTACAACTACAAGAGTAATGTTAGGTATGTACAGGGCAACAGATGGAAAAGCTGAGATATTTGGTAAGGACTGCTGGGAGGATTCGGTAGAGATACATAAAAACATCGCATTTGTACCCGGAGATGTTAATCTGTGGCCAGGGCTTACCGGAGGAGAAGTGATCGACTTCCTTATGCATCTCAACGGTGCAAATGACAGGAAGAGACGAGAGGAATATATCAAGCGTTTTGATCTTGATGTGTCTAAGAAGTGCAAAAAATATTCAAAGGGAAATCGACAGAAAGTTGCATTGGTATCCGCATTTTCACTTGATGCTGATCTTTATATCCTGGATGAGCCGACATCAGGTCTTGATCCTTTAATGGAAAAAACGTTTCAGGAATGTGTTGCAGAGGAGAAAGCAAAGGGTAAGACGATCCTCTTATCGAGCCATATCCTTTCAGAGGTTGAGTCCCTTTGTGATCGTATCTCTATAATAAGAAAAGGTAAGATCATCGAAACAGGTTCTTTAGATAGTATGCGTCACCTTACAAGAAACAATATACGTCTTGTTTCTGACATCCCTAAAGAAAGATTCAATGGCATAACAGGAGTATATGATCTTAAATTTGAAAATGGTGTTTATAATTTCCAGATAGATGCATCAGAAACCAATAATATCTTAAAGCTGCTGAATGGGTATG
The DNA here is from genome assembly GCA_001604035.1 of Clostridiales bacterium Firm_05. GTDB lineage: Bacteria > Bacillota > Clostridia > Oscillospirales > Ruminococcaceae > Ruminococcus. Next base: position 7,974 of record LVAK01000038.1, on the reverse strand, counting down.
AAATAAAAAATATTGAGATAACACCATTGTCACTGGAAGAGCTCTTCATGCACTTTTACAATGAGGAACAATAACTATGAAGAATTCATTTTATAATACCTTAACTTATGCAAAATTTATTCTGAAAAGAGAAAAGAAATACTTCATCATTTGGTTCGTATCTCTGCTTCTGCTGACGGTTGGACAAGCACAGTCACTTGCCGATATGTATCCGACCGCTGAAGACCGGTCTGAAGTTGCAAGATCAATGGATAATCCAGCAATCATAGCTCTTATGGGATTGCCGTATGGCAAAAATGATTATAATATGGGAGCTCTTTTGTCTCAGCAGACATTGTTGTTTGCAGCGGTAGCACTGGCTATAATGAACATTATTTTTATTATCAGAAATACTGCTGCTGATGAAGAAAAAGGGATATCAGATACTCTGTTGGCATTTCCGGTAGGCAAACAGTTTCAGATCGCAGCTTCTCTTGTAGTGAGCTTTGCTGTTAATGTTGTATTTACAGCTGTTATCAGTATAGGTCTCTGTTCACTGAAGATAGACGGGATCGACACTAAAGGCTCCCTCGCATTCGGAGCGGTTATGTGTGCTGCGGGTGTATTTTTTGCAGCTGTTTCAGCAGTCTTCGCACAAATTTCTCCATCAAATTCTATGGGATTATCCTTTGGTATACTTGGTATTTCATATTTTGTAAGAGCAATAGGTGATATAGGAAATGAAGTCATAGCCTGCATTTCACCATTAGGGGCTCTTATGAGATCACAAGTTTATGTAAAAAATGGTTTTGCCCCGATTTTGATAGTCCTGGCCGCAGCCTTAGTGTTTGCAGCCGCAGCTGTGTGGCTAAATACTAAGAGGGATTATGGTTCAGGTATCTTTGTGAACAAGACAAATAAAAAGACAACGTCAGAATTCTTGAGAAGCCCGTTGACTTTAGCTGTCAGACTCCTGTTTGTGAGCACGGTTGCCTGGATCGTTGGATTTTTGATAATGGGATTCTCCTTTGGCGGAATGCTTGAAGAAATTAAGTCCCAGCTTGAAAAAAATGATATGATGAAGCAGATATTTATTACTGATGATAATACAGCTATCCTCGACCAGTTTATCTCGGTAATGACATCGATTACTGCAATAATTGCAACAGTACCGAGTGTGCTTGCAATTCTTAGGATAAGATCAGAAGAATCAAGCGGCAGACTGGATATCATTATGTCTCATAAAGTCTCCAGAGTAAGTATAATAGGAAGCTATTTCTTTATTGCAATTATCATTTCCATTATTTTGCAGCTGGTTTTTGCTGTAAGTATGTGGATCGGCGGTATGACAGTACTTAAAGATCCGATAAAGCTTTCGTATTTCATAAAGGCTGCTGTTTCATATCTTCCGGCCATATGGCTGACTATCGGACTTTTCACGCTTATGATAGGCATATTCCGTAAAGGGATCATGCTTGCATGGCTGTATTATGGATACTCGGTATTTGTTATCTATTTTGGTTCCATGCTCAAGCTGCCTGAAGCTGCATCAAAGCTTACAGCTTACGGCAATATTCCGAATGTTAATATCGATGGCTCCAACTATACAAGCATTATCTGCATAACAGTGATATTTGCAGTGCTTTCAGCTGCTGGATTTATCGGATACAAGAGAGCAGATATTACAAACTAAAAGGTGATGGGGTTGAAAAAAAGCGTATTCTTGTTTTCAGGATTCGGTACACAGTTTGATTCAATGGGGGAAAATCTATATTCATCTGATGAAGTATTCAAGAATTATATGGATCAGCTTGATGTGATAGCTATTGATATTTCAGGAAAATCAGTTATTGAAGATTTTTTTGATAAAAAATCTTCAAATATCAAACATGATCTGTTCTCTACATTGACAATGCTCTATATGGTACAGTATTCGCTTGCTGAGATGTACATTGAAAAAGGTGTTGAGCCAGACTGCCTTATGGGCTTCAGCCTTGGAGAAACAGTCGCTGCTTCTGTCTCAATGATACTTGATCCTTCTGATATTATCTCATTATTTTTCTCAGAGGCACAAGTATTGAGCCATTATTCTTTTGAAACAGAAACACTTTTTGTGTACAAGAGCAGCGAATTCATTGATGATCATCCTGAACTCTTTGAGAATTCACAGGTGATATGCAATTATTCATCTTCACATTCCATAATTTCCATCCCGAAAGATAAAGAGTTATTCTTTATCCGCTCACTTAAAGAAGAAGGCATAATAAGCTATAAAATGCCTATAAACATACCATTTCATACGACAGGGATTGCTGACCTGTATGACAGCTTATTCCCCCTTTTTGAGAAACTGAGGATGCAAAAAGGGAAGATACCTGTCATTTCAACTTTGGCTGATCATGATAAAATACAGCCATCTGCAGAATACTTCTGGAATGTTATATGTCAACGCATATGTTTTTCAGAAAAACTGAAAGAAATATCAGATCCTGACATTTTTTTTATTGACTGCAGTCCAGCAAGTGCGTGTTCTAATTATGTTAAATACAATAAAATAAGCAATAAATGTTTCAGTTCTCCGTTCTACCAAAAATCTAACCACAAAATTAATGATTTGAATATTACAAAATTGATAAATGATATTAAAACTTATCAAGGAAAGGAATATTAAATGAATGATAAGATTTACAGCGGTGAGATTGCGGTAGTTGGAATTTCGTGTAATTTTCCGATGGCATCAGATAAAGAGGCGTTTTGGAGTAATCTCGTCAGTGGTGTAGACAGCGTAGTTGAGATACCGGAATCAAGATTGAATTATGAGAAGCGTTTTACCGAGAATAGATTTGAGACCAATGGAAAAACTTACAGTAAGTGGCTTGGAGTACTGGATAATATTGATAAGTTTGATAACGATTTTTTTGATATTTCTCCTAAAGAAGCCGAAAAAATGGATCCTCATCAGAGACTTCTTCTTGAAGAAAGCTGGAAATGCATTGAGGATTCAGGTATAGCCCTGAGTGAACTCAGAGATGAAAGAACTTCAGTATGTGTTGGTTCTTTGGCATATAATACGTTTTGGAAGAATGATCCGACTGTTATTCCGGGAATTGAAGATTATTACTTCCTGCTTGCAAACAGAGTGTCATATTTTCTTGGATTGCACGGAGAGAGTTTTACAGTAGATACCGGTTGTTCTTCTTCGTTTGCTGCTCTTAATGCTGCTTATAACTCAATTATTACAGACAGCAGCGACTATGCCCTTGTCGGTGGCGTTAATGTTCACCGTTCATACAGGACATATGCTTCATATTCTAAGAGCAAGATGCTCAGTCCCACTGGAAAATGTCATACTTTTGATGCAGCCGGTGATGGCTTCGTTTCAGGAGAAGGTGCAGCTTTTATTCTGATCCAGCCGCTTGAAAAGGCTATAAAAGCAAATAATAAGATCTATTGCGTAATAAAGTCCTGTGCGATAAATCATGGCGGCCATGCTCATACGATCACTGCACCTAATGTTGCTGCTCAGGCTGAGGTTATCAGAGAGGCGTACCGCAAAACTGATTTCACTCCGGATACAGTAACGTATATCGAAACTCATGGTACAGGAACCTCTCTTGGAGATCCTATCGAAGTAGAAGCTCTTAAACAGGCTTTTCGCCCTTATACTAAGGATATTGGATACTGTAAGATCGGCTCAGTAAAGACAAATGTTGGTCACCTTGAAGGCTGTGCAGCTCTTGGAAGTCTTATAAAGATCATTATGATGATGAAATATAAGACGATACCTGCTTCGATACATCTCAACAATGTCAATCCCGTGCTCAATATCAAGGATTCTCCTTTTGTACTCTGTAGGGAGAACACTCCATGGAACAGAAAGAACGAGGATATTCCTTTAAGGGCGGGTATAAGCTCGTTCGGACTTGGCGGCACAAACGCTCATGTGCTTATAGAAGAATATGTCGGCAGCAAGGTCGGAACTGCCTTGGATAAAAAGAAACGCCTGTTTGTTCTTTCAGCAAAAACTGAGAAGAGTCTTGAGCAGATAAAGCATAAGTGGAAAGAACTTATCGATAACGATAAACTAAGTGAAGATAGTCTGAAGGATATTTCCTATACTCTGTTAAAAGGCAGGGAGCATTTCAAGTATAGATTCGGTGCAGTAGTCTCATCCATCAGTGATATATACAATGTGCTTGACAACGAAAACTCATCGGAGAAAAAGGATTACTGCCTCTGTTTTTCAGAAGGAAAGGACAAGATCGTTCTTTCTGAAAACATCAAGCGTTCTCCTGCTTTTATACAGGCTTGTGAACAAGTCAGGGATCAGCTTGAAGGAAGCGAGTCAGACTTAGAGCTCCTCGATAAGGTTATATCCGGTAACAATGAAGAAATTGAAATAAAGATCAATAACTTTATTGCTGAGCTTATACTATTCTATACTTTGAAAGAGATCGGAATATCCGTTAATACTGTTACTGGTTACGGAAGCGGATTCTATACCTCTCTTGCAGCTTCAGGAATCATAATGCTGACAGAGGCACTGAGCGCACTTTCAGACAAGTCTGAGGTCACTTCATTAACAAGACCAAATATCAGATGGTATAACAGCAGCTCTGGAAATATTGTTTATCCTTACAGTGTCGACATAAGAGGTCTTGAAGATATGATACACAATATTATACTTGAGAAGACCGCTTGTGAGGAATTGATAGAGAAATCCAAAACATTATACCAATATCAGTATACTTATAAAAAATACATAAATGAGTGGGAAAATGTTACTGAGGCCTGGGGCGGTCCTGTTAAGATGATGGAAAAAGTTCGTTTGTCGAAGAAAGACGAATTCAAAGCTAATCCCGCACAGGCAATACTTATTCTTATGATAATCAGCTCTCTTACGAGAGTGAACAAGAAATGGATGCTCGAAGATGAGAGGACTTTCAGCAGTGATGATCTTTATTTCATTTCCGATATGCTTACAAGCGGTGTTCTGACAAAAGAGGACTTTGTAAATCTTGCCATTTCAAATATTTCACTGAATGATTATGCAAAGATAGCTGATAACATCAACACAGCACTAAACAATTCTGATAGCATTTTTGATAATGAGGTTGTAAGAAGCGGAAATGTTGATATATCTGTATCAAGTGCCAAATCAGATTCTATGGAACACACCCCGGATAGCATGACTGTGATCGAGATAAGCGGAAAAACAGTTTCTTTTAAGGGCGAAGATACTTATTCCGTTGATGATACACTTGATATAGCTGGTCAGTTATGGAAAGACGGCCATAATATCAACTGGGAAAAATTTTTCGGAGACTGTGAATACAATAAAGCCGATATTCCGCTATATTGTTTTGATCATAAAACTTTCCCAAGTGAAAGTGTAGCTGAGGAAACATCTGCTGAAAGTATTTCCGGAAAAGCTGATTCAGATAAATTTAGAAAGTACATACCGGTATGGAAGAGCTTTGAAACATCAGCGGCTTCTCTTGATCTGAACAGTGATATTTTTGTATTCAGTGACAGCAATGCGAAGCTGATCTGCGATATTATAAAGTGCAAATATCCTTCTTCTGCTGTTAGTTATGCAGACATACACAAAATAAATGATTCTCCTGAAGAAATCATTTGTATGCTAAAAGAGAATACAAATATTAATAAGATATTCTATTTTACCGATGATATTGATAAGAGCTCTGGTGTCAGCATAGAAGGATTAAAAAATGCACAAGAAAGCGCAGTATATAGTGTACACAAGTTGGTAAAGTGCCTTGCAGAAGCTGGATGTGTTTCACGAAAACTGGAGATAAGCTTTATCACCTTTGGCAATTTCATCATCCATGATGAGCCTTATGTCCCCTCAGAAGCTGCTCTTCACGGAATCTGCAAAAGCATTTCAAAGGAATTTAAGAACTGGGATGTAATAAGCTGTGACCTGGATTCTTCATGGAATGGCGAAAATTGGAATGAAATGACTTTTAGAGGGAATATTGAGTATTTCCTTGAAAATCATAAAAGCCTTGCTTACGGCTGTGAAAATGCTATACATGGAGGTATATCCTACAAGAAGCTTCTTGAAAAAGCAGAAGTTGCTGATACGAATAAATCTCTTTTCAAGGACAGAGGTGTTTATGTTATATTAGGCGGTGCCGGCGGTGTAGGTTATCTTACAGCTACGCATCTTGCCAAGAGATATAATGCTTCGATAGTTATAATCGGACGTTCAGAGTATTCTCTGAAACAAGCAGACAAGATAACTGAACTGAATTCATATGGCGGGGATTCTATATATATTTCGGCAGATATGAACGATATAGCTTCACTTGAATCTGCTAAGCTGATAATAAAAGAAAAGTATGGCAGGATAAATGGCGTTATTCATTCCGCTATTGATCTTTCTGATCATTTGCTTATCAATACAGATGAAGCAGATTTCAGGAAGGGGACTGCTCCTAAGATCGATGGAACTATAAATATGTGTGAAGTCTTCTCTGATATTGTGGATGACTTTATCCTGTTCTACTCATCAATTGAATCCTACCTCAGTCTTGCAGGTCAGGGGAATTATATATCAGGCTGCTGTTTCCAGGATAGCTATTCTGACTATCTTAACAGAAATAGAACTTATGATGTCAGAACAATAAATTGGGGCTTCTGGGGCGAAGTTGGTGTTGCATCTTCTCAGAGGTATTACGACCAATTCGGAAGTATCGGGTTATGGCCGATAACAAATGAAGAAGGTATGAAGATGCTTGAAACAGCATTTGCTGCTCCGTATTCTCAGATGGTTCTCTTTAATGGAACTGACGGACTTGTTGATCTTTTACCTGTAAATAAGGAAACAGTTTCAAATGAAACTGCTAATGTAACTGATGTCAGCATTATTTCAATTGCAGATATAGAAAAGATAACTGTTAATGCAATTGCGGAAGTTCTTGGTATTTCCGAGGATAATTTTGATAAAGAAATGGATCTGTTTGATATAGGCCTGGATTCTATAAATGAATTTGAAACTATTGTTATCATTAATAAAAGTTTGGGGATCAATCTTCAGCCAACTGACCTGATCAACTGTACAAATATCAATGAATTCATTGACTATGTCGGCTCAACATTTTTCAAACTTTGATCTACACCTGTATTCTGGAGCTTCATAGTTGGATAGCCAATCGGCTTCGTTGAAGCATTCTTGACAAGGCTCTTGACTTCATCCATATCGATAATATCTGCTTATAGAAAAAAGGACTCTGTCTCAGCATTTCACATTTCGTGAAAAGCGCTAAGACAGAGTCCGAAACTTTTTATACTATTTTGTGGCCGATCATAGCATGATATTCAGAACAGATCCAGCATACTGTCAAGATAGATCTCTTCACGGACAGTAAGCTGGTATTCCGGCTTTGTGAGATAATAGAGCAGAAATTCGAGGTTGACAGCACTTCCGAGTCCTCTGCCTTCTATTTTGAAATTAGAAAAACCGAGGGGGAGATAGGTGCTGATGATGTCATCGATACTGATAAATCCCGGATTATTCATTGCCCTTGAAAAACGGTATCCATCTCCTGAATCAGGTGCAGTACAGATGTGCTCGGGACAGTCTTCACCGAGATTTTTCCGGCTAACATTTTCGTAGCACGCTTTTCTTTCTTTACAGTTAAACGAGCAGCATTCATTGCACAGAAATTCGACCTTGTCCTTTTGCTTCTTTGAGAGCGTATCAAGTTTATCGAACATCTTATTCAGCCTGAAATCGGGAACAACATATTTAAAATCACTACGGTCTGTTTCCTTTAAAAACTGATCAAAATCAGTCTGGACCTTTGTAGTCGAGGAAATGAAATATAGATCGGGATAATTATTTTTAATATGTTCAAGCAAAAGATCCGAGTGGATTATCACGCCGTTCTGTACGTCTTTGCTTCCGGCGAAAAGCTCGCACAGGGCATTGCATTTCCTGTCGGTGAGGTGTTCCGGTTTTAAAAGCGA
>LVAK01000037.1 GCA_001604035.1 Clostridiales bacterium Firm_05 | reverse complement strand
GAAGGGGCTATCGTCTTTGAGAATGTGTTGATATAGATCACATTCTCGTCAGAAGTCTGTGAATAGAGCGTCTGAGGTGCAGTTCCTGTCAGAGAGAATTCAGAATCGTAATCATCTTCGATAATGACTGCTTTACGTTCTTTCGCCCAGTTCAGATACTCCTGCCGACGTTCGGCTGAGGCGGTGATATGGCTCGGAAAGCTATTGAACGGTGTGACGTGAAGTATACCTGCTTTTGAACGTTTCAGTTCGTCTGTGCGTATGCCTTCACTGTCCATTGAAAGCAGCTCACAGGATGCACCGTTGGCTGTATAGACTTCCCGTATTTTCCGGTATGACGGGTTCTCCAGCGCAACTATCCTGTCACTGCCCAGCATCTGGATACAAAGTCCGTAGAGATATTCCGCTCCCGAACCGATAACTATCTGCTCGGTTGTGACATTGATATTCCTGCTTCTGGCAAGATACCGGCATATAGCCTCACGAAGTTCAGTACAGCCGTTATTCGGTGACTTCATCAGGATGCGTTCGCCCTGATCGAGAATGACCTTCCGCAGCTTGGATGCTACTGCCGAAAATGGTATATCATCGTTGTGATAATCGGCAGGATCGTGTTCTGATTTATTATCCTGCGAATAATCAGAAAGCGGAAAGCTGTGTTCAGGAGTGTATTTTACATAACATCCGCTCCTTGCACAAAGTTCACACAATCCTTCCTCTGCAAGAAGCTGGTAGGAGTGTTCGGCTGTAACGATACTGACACCACTGTCACGGGCAAGCTCACGTTTAGATGGCAGACGTGTTCCGGGAGGATATGCTCCGTTCACTATCATACTCCGGATAGACGAGTAGATCTGCATATACGCAGGAGTCCGGCTGTTATGGTCTATACTGATATGCACATCTGCACTTCCTTTCACCGTGGTTTATATAACTATTATATCACTTTCCAGCTCTGTTTTCAATTATTTTGAAAAACAACATATATACTGTATTATCATCAGTCAGTTCAGGATGAAACGCTGTGGCCAGCTGATTATTCTGTCGTACTGCAACTATTTTATTATCATGTCCGGAAAGTATCTCAACACTGCTGTCAGTTTCCGTAACGTAGGGCGCACGGATAAACCGCATTGTGATATCCTTGTCCGCAAATCTGTCCGTACAGACGAAACTGCCGAGCTGCCTACCGTATGCATTGCGTTTTACTGTGATATCCATAGTTCCGAAACATGGCTCTTCGCCGCTGTCGATATTCTTTGCAAGGAGTATCATTCCGGCACAGGTCCCGAGAACTGGCAACCCGCTGTCGATCTTCTTTTTGAGCGGCTCGAACAGGCCAAGATCATGCAGCAGCTTTTTCATAACAGTGCTTTCACCGCCGGGAAGTATCAGTCCGTCAAAAGGCTGGCTGATATCTCCGGTATTTCTTATCTCAAAGGCTTCTGCACCAAGCTTTTTCACAGCAGCTATATGCTCGGCAAATGCCCCCTGCACTGCAAGTACACCTATCCGCATCACTTGCCTCTTTCTTCCATGAGAAGGGCGATCTCCTGTTTGTTTATGCCGACCATTGCCTCTCCCAGTCCTGATGACAGTTCTGCAAGCAGTTTAGCATCCTGATAATTGGTCACCGCCTGTACGATAGCCGCAGCACGCTTCTTCGGATCGCCTGATTTGAAAATGCCTGAGCCGACGAATACTCCCTCTGCGCCAAGCTGCATCATAAGCACAGCGTCCGCAGGAGTAGCAACGCCGCCTGCTGCAAAATTCACAACGGGAAGTCTGCCGCTGTCGTGTACCTGTTTTACAAGTTCATACGGCACCTGAAGCTGTTTTGCCTCTTCATAAAGTTCGTCATCCTGTAATGATACAACATGACGTATCTGAGAATTCATCATACGCATATGACGTACTGCCTGGACAATATCACCTGTACCGGGTTCGCCCTTTGTGCGTATCATTGAAGCCCCCTCTGCAATACGTCTGAGTGCCTCACCAAGATCTCTTGCGCCGCAGACAAACGGCACACGGAACTTCGTCTTGTCAACGTGGTAGACGTCATCGGCAGGCGAAAGCACCTCACTCTCATCAATATAGTCGATCTCTATTGCTTCAAGTATCTGAGCCTCCGCAAAGTGACCGATACGGCATTTGGCCATGACAGGAATAGTTACTGCTTCCTGTATAGAGCGGATCATTGCTGGATCACTCATTCTGGATACACCTCCTGCAGCACGGATATCCGCAGGGATACGCTCAAGCGCCATTACAGCGCAGGCACCTGCTTCCTGGGCGATCCTTGCCTGTTCGGGAGTAGTCACGTCCATGATAACTCCGCCCTTTAACATCTGTGCAAGCTCTTTGTTGAGCTGATACTGTTCACTCATTTCAAAAACCTCATTTCTTGTTTTTTTACAGTATAACAGAAATTGGCCTGCCTGCATATATCCAGTTGCGTATTATTTTATCATGCCAGTTCATAGTGGGAGATCCTTATGGAAAACCGCACACACGCTGTGTCGCATATATCTTCTTGTTGAATATGAACTGCGCTCGTTAGGTGCCGTTGTGATCCTGTCTTGTATTCGGCTTCGCAGGTCACTTTTTCCCTTTTGTATAAGGTTTAAGCATAGTCCCTGCCTATCAACATACAAACTTGTAAGGCGGAGATCTTTCTGATCATCTGTATCATCAAACCAAAGCATAACAATATTCAAAAAACCGATGAAATATCATTGCAAATATAGTCCGGAATCCAAACGCTGCATATTATTTCTGAAACACAATAACGTATTGATATCATAAATTCGCCAGTTGACAGCCGGCGGTAAAAGCAGTATAATAAAAATATCTTATGATTCTGAGATAATGACAATGCCACGAAAGCAGAAATCGTAAGCTGCTTCTGCTATAGCCGGAATCAAGGCGGAGGTTGTGACCGAAGCCGTTAAGCAGACTGTTGCCGAAGCTCCCGTATCTGCTGCAAAGCAGGTATCGCAGCTTCAATTATCGTAACACTGGGTATTGCGGTCGTCCGGTGATCTGTTTTTGCTTTTTGTCCATCTGGAATACGCTGTGACATACATTCTGTCACTTTATCCCACAATATATTATTAAATAATAAAGGAGTAACGATATGGCATATTTTGAAAATATAGACATTAAGAGACTTTTAGAGGAAGATGATTCCTACTCATTTCCGCCTTTTACTGATAAGGATCTCGAAGAAACTGAGAAAGCAATTGGTTGGAAGCTCCCGGAATCATATATTGCGCTTCTGAAGATAATGAATGGCGGATCAATTAATTATGAAGAGTTTGATGAATGCTGGCTTTCTGCGATTTACGGAATATCCTCATCAGAGGGCGGCCTCGTAGATATGTTTGACAACTGGATCAACGAGTGGGAGTATCCGAACATCGGTATCCCGTTTGGAGAAACACAATCGGCTGGTCATGATATGTATTTTATGGATTTCAGCGTAGTTGACGAGAATGGGGAACCTCGTATCGTACATATAGATAACGAAGCGGATAATTCCATCGACGTTGTAGCTAACAACTTAGAGGAATTTCTTACAAAGATATATGATCACGAGGAGATCTGAATTTATAATACAAAAATCAAATAAGAATATTGCAAACGGAGACTTTTGAGCCTCCGTTTTTATTATTCAGAAAAGATTTCTCAGATCGTCCCCTTTATGGCTTTAAGCAATAAAACTTGTAGGATATCATAATTTCCAATTACTGATATTGTACAAACTGCTGTTTTTTACATATATTCTGTTAACTTTTCTTATATTATATTGAGTATGATATATAATTATGGTAAAATCATACATATAAAACAAGTCGGATGGCCGCCGCAAATTATATCAATTTGCGAAAAGGACGATCTGCAACTGGTACTATTATTGCATATCCAAAACCGTATACTATCAAAGATCAGGAGGAGCTATTATGAAAAACAACAATCTTGTCGTTATCGAAAGAGACGTATTCTGCCCGTATTGCAATCAGAACTCTGCCGTTCTCATAAGCGAGACTGTCAAAAAGAAGAAAACTATCGGCTGTGCGGCAATAGGCTGCAAGGATGCTTTGCTGTTGTATGCAACAGGCTGCTTATGGGCTATTGTATGCGGTTTCCCCTTACTTGACGTCAAAGAGGATAACCAAACAAGTATGTACGGATTCTGTCCTTGCTGCGGAAATACATATCCTGTTATCAAGCCCGAAGCAGATACTGTCATCGATAAAATGAAGAACACACAGAAACGTATCTCTAAGGTGGCTGGCCAGGCAAAGGGATTACTTAACAAGGGTACCTCTGCTCCCGAACAGTTCGGCAATAACATCGATGATCAGCCATGACTGACAAAGAGATAATCAAAGCCTTTTATAAAGCCAGAAAAAAAGAGGTATGCAAAGCGGTCATCAGGCCAAAGTTTACGATGTACAAGGAGCTTTTTCAATTAGCCGCTGCACTTGCCGTATTTGTTACCATTATTCTTGTGCGTGCATACTTTTCCACAACGTTTTTTATAACGCTCCTGTGTGCAGTATCTGCTGCATTCATACTCAGTCAGACCAGAAACATACTTCTGCTGGCGATTTTTGCCTATCAGAAATTTGCACCAAAGCTGCTGCGTTCAGCCTGTCTGTTCCAGCCGAGCTGTTCCGAGTACATGAAGCAGTGCATTACAAAATACGGAGTGATCAAAGGCGTAAACAAGGGCTTTAAACGAATAAAACGCTGCCGTCCGCCAAACGGCGGACTGGACGAACCATGATCAAGGTGATAATATGAGTAATAATAATAATATGCCCGAAGGCTGGGGGCAGAATAAAAGTATTCCCGATTCATGGGGAAATAATAATAAGCTCCCCGATAACTGGGGCAAACAGAGTAAAACTATCAATACCAATAACACGGATATTTCATCTTCAGCTTCTGCCGACAGACCGGATATCAGCAACGATTTTTCTGATGCAGCAAGAGCTGGTTTTAAAACACTTTTAGGAACAGCCAGAGGAATCGGCAGCGCAGCAAAAAATGCAGCAGGAAGTGCAGTTGAATATGCAAAGTCAGACGATGCAAAGGAAAAAATCAATGCTGTAAAAAACAAGGCAAAATCCGCAGCGTCTGTGGCGGAGTGTGCAATTACTGACATAAAGGAAAAGACAAGCGATAAAATAACCGAACTCCGTCAGTCGAGATCTGAAGCATCTTTACCTGAGCACAATGCATCCGATGATATAATTGAAGATATAAATTCAGAAGTAAAAAATTCCGGTTCTGAATATCAGGAAATCCCTGATGTTCCAACTCAGCCTGAAGTACAGGAACGTACTGCTGATGAAATAACACCTGCCATTCTTACCGCAGATCCGGAAGCTGTAAAAGAAGAGCCATTGCCACACCGTGAAACAAAGTTCAACGCAATCAGCAGGTCTCCTGCAGATCCTGCTCCCGTTTATGCTGAAAGGCAATATGAGTCTCCTGCTAACGATCAGGCCGAGCTATACAGCTACAAGGAAAAGAGATCCCCGGTTATTTACGTCCTTTCCGGAATAATTGCTGTTTTATTAGCTGGCGGAGGTATACTCGGCGGAATGCTTCTGATGAAGAATAAAGCCGATAAGTCCGAGCGTACAGAATCCTCTGAATCAGAGACACAGGTTCAGCCTGCCAATGAAAATGCTGCATCTTCCAGCGATGAGGATACGTCAGTCGTTTCAACTGAAACGACTACACCTTCTGACTCCGGTGCTGAAACTGCAACTGAAGTGCAGACCTCCCCTGATATAACCGGAAACAAACTCAAATTCTATCCAAGTGATAAGATCAATGATTATCCTGTATATCTTGAGAAACTCAGAGATCTGCAAAATAATGGCATATACCGGGAGCAGAACAACGGATTTTTCCTTTGTGATATAAATGATGATAATATCCCCGAATTATTCGCAACATTTAATACCAAAGATCAGGATATTTTGTTTGCAGGAAGTATTTACTCCGGAGAATTAGTTCCCTTTGCAGAATTCATGGGCGCAGGTCCGCTGCGTGGGATAACGTTATTTGATAACGGTGCAATTGGCATCACGTCTACCGGCAACGAAGGTCATGGCGTGAGCTATATCACCTACGGCGGCGGAAATTCATTGTATGAGCAGAATAATGGCTATGAATCAATAAGCTATATCTATGAAAACGGTGCGCTGTCATATATAAGTTATCAAAACGGTTCTCAGGAGAAGCATATCACTGAGGAAGAAGCTGAGCAGATACAGAAAAAGTATGTTGAAGCGGCTTATACTGCTGCTCCTATCAGCTCTGTGATAGAAACGGTAAAACTTCCGGACGATTCTAAATATATCGGTGAGGGATATGTCATCACCGAATCCACCGATCTCAATATGCGTTCTGAACCAAACAGCAATTCAAAGGTCATTGCAAGCATCCCGAAGAATACTAAGATCGATTGCTACGAATCCGGAACAAACGGCTGGTATATCGCCTATTACAAGGGCGAAACAGGCTATGTTAGTTCGGAGTTCGTTTCAATTGGCTCAGACGGTTCAAGCACGGTCATAAACGGCGTTACTGTTTATAGCTGCTCAAAATCCGGCAGAATAAATACTCACGGAGGAAATCTCCCGAGTATTACCCTGGACTATATAACCGGCGGAGACTGGAAGACTCTGAGAGACAGCCTCGGAAACGGCTGGCATATTAAAGCTGAAAGGTACTGCAATTCAAAGGGCATTACGTGGTACGAGATCGTGGACGCTGACGATGGCGACTACTACGGCTGGATAGACGGCGAATTTATTGACTTCGACTGATGAAAAGGATACAATATGAAGCAAATTGAAATTCTGATCACAATCACTGCACTGATGACATTGTTTGCATCCTGTGGAAAGATCCCAAAAGACAGCAGCACTGTAATGCCTTCTGAAATCACCGTAACTACGGTAACTGAACCTGTACAGACTTCTGAGCAGATCCACACAACTACGACAACAGCAGCGGTCATCTCAACAACACTTACCTCAGCTTCAACAAGCAACAGCAGTATTTCTTCCGCTGAAATACAAACGACCAAAGTCACCGCAGCCCCACCTGCTCCGGAAGAAACGGCTCCACCGCAGACTTTTGCAGCTGCTCAGGAAACTCCCAGAACAACAACTGTCCAGATTCAGCAGAATACGGGATTTGAAGCTTTTTCCGATTATGTTTCATGGGCTGGTTCCACCGGTTATCCGAGCGGACTTCTTGAAGCAAACGGAGTTTCCGGTATCAACCAGGACTATTTTCATACTCCTCCCGGTACAGCCGGATATGATTCAGGACGTATAGTTGTTGGCGACAGCAGGTGCTGTCAGCTTGGTATCTACCAGCAAAGAACAGGTCTGAATGATTTTGCAGCCTTTGCTGTCTGGGGAGGTCACTACATTTCCGGCTACGGAGGCATAATGACCGAAGAACACTTCCGTGAGGTCGAGCAGTGCTTTCAGTCTCAGATAGAAAACTGCGGGAAAAGTACGATATACTTTTTTGCTACGGTTAATGACTATGACTGCTGGAACAATGATAATTCATCATATATCAGTTCAGCGATAGGCACTGCTGAAAGACTTGCTTCTATGTCATATGAGGTGAACGATACCATTTATCACCCGGAGGTTTTTGTTATCGGTTTTGACGGATGCTGGCTGACCGGTGATCTGTTCGGTACACCGCAGGATGTATTTAACCGTTACATACAAGACTATAATGACAAGCTTGCAAGTGCCTGCTCATCAAGCTCGTCCCTGAAAAACAGATTTACAACTGTAATGGATATAGTCGGCGGAAAAGCCGGATTTATTGATGATGGTCTTCATTATTCTGATGATACATTAGAAAAGATCATATCTTATATATCCGATTGACCGCTCTGTGAGCCGTATCGTCCTTCTGAAATACTATATAGCAAAACAAGTAAAAAGACGATGTTTACCAATGGTAAGCATCGTCTTTTCCCCTTGTATTCTATTTCTTTATTGAGGAATGACACCTGAGCGGGGAAGCTCGTCAGAAACCTCACTCAGGTATTAAGCTATAAAATCAGTGTATCCACTTCGATGCAAATGTATCTGCAAAGCTGTCCTTGTTCTTAGGCAGTGCGAATACGGAGGTCTGGAGCTCAGCAAGATCCATTTTAGGTTTGATACCGTAAACATGATAGTCGAAATACTGCACCATCTTCTCAACGTCCTCTGCAATTACTGCATGGCCTGATCTGTGGATGTTGATAGCAAGATGATCGCTAAGATCCATGAAGTCCCATACGTGCTTCATGCCAAGATAAGCCATCCATACTGACGGTGCATTTACCCAGTCCTCATTCTCGCAGGAGCCGATTATGAAGAGATATCTGTCGGGATCGCAGCAGAGCGCTCCAAGCATATGCTGATCCATCGGGAACTGCTCTGCGCTTCTGAATTCCATGAATCTGCCGTTGAACCAGCCCTGCTCGCCGGAAGCCTGAAGGCTGCCGAGAGGCTCGTTCTCTGAATATCTGTAATTGGATGAACCGCCCTTGCTGGAGAAATCATAGGTCTTTCCGACTGAGCTGTAGCGGTACAGCGCAAGTCCGCCTGCACCTGAGCAGGAAGGAGCACACATCTTTATTCTTGTATCAAATGCGCCGCAGACAGAAGCAGCCTTGCCGTATCTTGAAACGCCTGTGACGATTGAGCTGTCAGGATTGATGTTCAGCTCCTTTGCCGCTCCTGCATAGAGAGCGTCCAGTATCCTGCTGATGCCCCATGACCATGCCATAAGATCGCCGGTCTGCTCGTCCCAGTTTCTTCCGTAAGGATAGAGGGTATAGAATGCGCCTGTATGCTGATTGTTATCGGCAGCTGTTCCGGGTGCGCTGAACATACCGTCGCTGTCGTAGGTAATTACTGCATAGCCGTTTGCTGTAGCTGTGCTCTCGGAGATGCCCTTGTGCATACCGAGGATGACAGGCGCTCCGCCTTCATGGCGCACTGTCTTCGGCAGATTTATCACTGCCTTGAAGGAAGCTGTTTTGCCGGTACTCTTACGCTTGACATTTATCGTCATACTGTTGCCGTTGATCGTGTAAGTAGTCTCATCGTCAGAGCCGTCGATCCACTTGCCGTACATATAATACTCATACATACAGCTTATCTCGCTCTGACGTCTCCACCAGTCATCCTGAGTCTCCACCTTTGAGCCATCCATGAATATGAACGGATCAGGGATATCCTTTGAGCTCTTGAGAGAGCTTACAGCCGGGAAATTATAGCTCTTTTCGATGACCGGCTTTTCAGCAGCAGTGAATTCCTTAATATTTCCAAGGATGAAGTGCTGGAGCTGGATAAGGTCAGCGATCTCGTTCTTTCCGTTCCTGTCAACGTCGGCCGGCTTTTTGGTGTCGCTTGCAAAGCCGTTGATGAGACCGTCCTTCATAAGAGCAAGATCGAATCCGGTTATCATCCTATCGCCGTCAAGATCACCGTATACCAGCTCGGATGAACCGGGAACGGGATCTGCAGAAGGCTGAACGGTACCGGGATCATCAAGATAGCTCTTTATCTGCTCATACCAGTATTTTCCCATTTTCTCATATCCGCCTGCATTGGGATGAACACCGTCTGCAAGATCAGTTGAAGCATTGATAACGCTATGGATATCTGCATATATAACGTTCTTGCTGCTGTAATCACCGGCGACCTTCTTTATAAGCTCATTATACTTTGCAATATCGCCGTTTGAATTACCTCCCCAGCCCGTATTTCCAAGGTCAGGGATAGTGGTGAGGAATATCTTGCCGCCGGAAGGCATTTTCTCTCTCAGATAGTCAAGAAGCTGATGAAGGCGCTCCTCTGAACCGTCAAGATGACCATTGGAGACATCGTTCGTACCTATCTGGAGAAGGATAATGTCGGGAGAATATTTCGATATATAGTCTCCCCCCTGCATGGTTTCAAGTATGCCGTTGAGCTGTCCGAACCAGCCTCCGGGCAGATTTGTTATGGTGTAGCCGCTGTATCCGGCATGATTGTCATCGTAGGTAACGCTTTTTCCGTTATAGTTGAATGTTGCGCTGTCCTTTCCCTCAGGGCCCACAAGATCAACGTTGCTGTAGCCGTTCTGCTGAAGAAGATAGCTGAGATACTTTCGGTATCCTCCCTCGTCAGCCATTCCGTAGGTTATCGAATCTCCCAGCGGCATGATCTTCACGGTACCGCTTGCTGAGGCCTGCTTCGGAATGACGGGCTGCCTGCCCGGGGATGAAGCAGATACTGTCATTGCCAGAGATGAAATGGTGAGTGTGATCGCTGTAACGATCTTAAAAAAAACCTTGTCTTTTTTTAGTTTTTTGCTCGCTTTGGAAAACATCTTCATATTCCCTCCTATAAATTAATTAAAACATATGCTGTTATTTAGTTCCTCCTTTCTTATAACCAAGCTTAAAAATGCACAGTTTTAACAGCAGTATTTATATATTTACTGTATCTTTTCTTTAATGCAAATATACAACAAAAAAGCAATTTTGTAAAGAATTATTTGTAATTCAGCAATTATTGGTCATTAAACAGCAATAAATGCTTACAATGCAAGTAATTTAATGACATAAATGGTAAAATTTTGATGTTAAATGATAATTATATAATAAAATTCCGATCTGAAATTTCGTTTCAACAGTTCGTGATATAATTAAAAATATTCATCATCCCTCTTCCGGCTAAGACGATTTCTTCAAGAGCTTGCTATGATCTGCTTAAATAATCATTTTATTAAAGCTCCATCCAGTCCCCTTCCCGATCACCTGTTTTTATTGACACATCCCCCAGAATATGATAATATATTACTGATATTAATGATGATAAGGAGCGAGCTCGTTGATCTTACTTACTGCTCAGAATATTTCTAAAACTTACATGGAACGAAAGGTGCTGGACGATGTTTCATTCTTCCTGAATGAAGGCGACAAGGTCGGTATCATCGGCATAAACGGCACCGGCAAATCCACCCTGCTTAAAATACTTGCCGGTGCGGAGGAATCAGACAGCGGCGATATTATAAGAACTAACGGCATACGTATATCCTACCTGCCCCAGATACCGGAATTCGGCGATAGCGGCACAATTCTTGAACAGGTACTGCTCCATCTCCCAAAGGATCTTCGGCAGGCAAAGGAATATGAAGCCCGCTCTGTCCTCGAAAAGCTTGGCATATCCGATCAGGAGCGTGATATCAGCACCCTTTCCGGCGGAGAAAAACGCCGTGCCGGAATAGCTGCCGCTCTTGTACAGCCCAGTGATGTGCTGCTTCTTGACGAGCCCACCAACCATATCGACAACGAGACTGCCCAGCTTCTTGAAGACCTGCTTATGAAGTACCGTGGAGCTATCGTCATGGTAACTCATGACAGATACTTTCTCAATAAGATATGCCGGAAAATTGTCGAGATCGACAGAGGAAAACTGTATGTCTGCGACGGAAGCTACAGCGATTATCTCATGCAGAAAGCTCAGCGTGAAGCAGACGCAGAGGCTGCCGAGCGGAAAAACCGCTCCCTGTACCGCCGTGAGCTGGAATGGATAAGCCGTGGCGCAAGAGCAAGAGGCACCAAGTCCAAGGACAGGATAGAACGCTTCGAGGCTCTCAAAAACCGTGAGCTGCCTGCTGCCGCCGAAAAAGTGCAGCTTCAATCTGTGTCCTCACGCCTCGGAAAGAAAACTATCGAGATCGAAAATATCAGCAAGAGCATTGACGGGAAGCCCCTTCTGACAGACTTCTCCTATATTATATCCCGTGACGCAAGGATAGGCATCGTTGGCAGAAACGGTGCAGGCAAAAGTACCTTCCTGAAAATGATGATCGGTCAGACAGCTCCCGACTCAGGCAGCATTGTCATCGGAGATACCGTGAATATCGGCTATTTCTCACAGGAATGTGAGTCTATGGATCCGACCATGAAGGTCATAGAGTACATAAGGGAGACCGCTGACATCGTCCGCACTCCAGACGGCACAGTTACTGCCGCTCAGATGCTGGAGCGTTTCCTGTTCACTCCTGAGCTTCAGTGGAACAGGATAGAAAAGCTCTCCGGCGGCGAAAGGAAAAGACTGTTTCTGCTGAAGATACTGATGACAGCGCCGAATATACTACTGCTGGACGAGCCTACAAACGACCTTGATATAACTACCCTTACTATCCTTGAGGATTACCTCGAAAGCTTCAGCGGCGCAGTCATTGCAGTATCCCATGACCGGTACTTTCTCGATAAGATCGCCGATGAGATCTTTGAGTTCAGGGACGGTGTCTGCACAAGATTCAACGGCAATTACTCCGATTATGCAGAAAAAGCTGCCGAGCTATACTCCGACAGTACAGCTAAATCAAAAAAGAAAGGCGAGAAGAAGGAACGTGTCTACACCGGCAAAACAAAGCTGAAATTCTCCTTCAAGGAACAGAGAGAATACGACACCATTGACAATGTTATCGCCGGCCTTGAACAGCAGATATCGGATACTGAAAAGGAGATCGCTGTCAATTCCTCAGACTATGTTAAGCTGCAGGAGCTCTCGGATAAGAAAGAGCAGCTCGAACTTGAACTGGCTGCGAAAATGGAACGCTGGGTATACCTCAACGACCTTGCTGAAAGGATAGAACGTGGCGAATACGCTCCCTGACAAAGTTTAACTGCCTGATTTGATCCTGATCCATTATTTGGTCAGCAAAAATATAAAAAACGGCTCCTGTGCAATATGATACACAGGAGCCGTATTTTTCAAGTTCAATATTCTTACTCAGAAATTTTTAGAAGCATAATCTACCCATCTGCTGTCCTTTGAAAGCGCTCCGCCGTTCAGGAATACAGACTTTGCGGTCTGATCGTTTTTCAGGAATGCATCAAACCACTTCACTGCATATTCAGCAAAAATTGAAGCGCAATTTCCGTCTACAGGCCCAAAGTGTGTTACATCCTTTACGCTTGCATATACAGCAGGTGCTTTGCAGCCATCATAAGAGGATTTTACCCATGAAGAAGGTACGATCACATCCTCTGTAGCGGTTATAAAGAATGTCGGGACCTTCAGCTTGCTTGCTTCATACTTAAGCTGACAGCCCTGTACATCAAATACACAGTCTATTTTTGAATTGAGCCTTGAAGCATTAACTGCACTCATTCCGCCCTGTGAATGTCCGCCTGCTCCGATATGCTCCACATCTACCTTATTATAAAAAATGCTGTTTCTGTCCTTGCTTTCGTTGATGATAAAGTTTACTGATGCAGACTCTGTTAAGCCTGATCCGCAGAAGCTATCGATATCTCCTACAACAATGTATCCTCCTGCTGCGATCTGGCTGAGAAGCTCCTCATAATAATCCCATGAACCAAATGTACCGTTTCCCCATACAACTACAGGATACTTCTTGTTGGATGTAGTCATATCCTTCGGGAAATATACAACGTGATCTATCAGAAGACCATCATCATATTTTGCCAGTTTTACAGTATCGCTTACACTTGTAACCGAATAAGGCTGGTATGCAGCATTGACTGTGCTGAGATTTGCTGTCAGAGTTGGTGTTAAGATAAGTGCTGCTGTCATTATTGACACGATTTTTCTTTTCATTTTACGACCTCCGTTTGATTTATCTTGCTATATCTGTTTTATATAACGATATATTATACCATATAGCAAGATAGTTTGTCAATACCCACGACCGACATCGATACACTATTTTTACAAGCTGGTTCTGCAAAAAAATTTTTCTCATACAACGTTTTTTCGTTGTATAGTACCGCTTTCCCAACCTTATACAGAGGCCTCTGTATAAAAACGAAAGGAAAGTGTTATTATGATCTCAATAAGAAACAGCAGATTCATCAGATTCAATGAGGGAGCTTTTGTCATCAGAGCCGAGCTGGATGTTGACACTGCGGATGAGCTTCCGGATTACGATGATTTTGAGGGACATGAGCTTGCTCAGGGAAGTATCGCCCATGTTATAACTACCGGCGAGTTTTACTGCCTTGCCGGAGACAATGCGTGGTACAATCAGGACGGCAGCGATGCGGCAAACTATCCTGTAACTGAGGAGGAGCCTGATGATCAGACATGAATCCCTGCTCAGAACAGGAAAAAAAGCTGCACCGCCGGCAGATCACTTCACAGCTATGGCTGCAAAGAAACTGTTTGCTGATGATCCGTCTCCTGTCCCAAAGGAGTACGCCAGAGTTATGTATCTCCAGAGTACCGGCACGCAGTACATAGATACAGGACTGAAATTTAACGGTAATTATTCATACGAAGTGGACTGTGAGCTTGACAATGAGGACGGTAATCAGATGTTCGGCATGAAGTACTGGTACGATCACTGTATCTATGTGTGGGGCAATAAATGCTATGCCAAGGGCGGTCAGTATTCTCCTTCACAGAACGGATACGATACCGGTCTGACCGGCGGTACACGAGCTGTATTCGATTTCTCACGTACGGATAAAAGCCTTGATATCACCGCTGGAAGCGTCAAAACTTCATACACGTTCAGCGATTTTTCACCGACAGCATCAAACTACCATTTAGTATTATTTGCCTGCTGGACAAGCTGGAGCGGTTCTCTGAGTGATTACGGTAAAGGAAAGATATACGGGTTCAGGTATTATATCGATGACGAACTTGTTATGGAACTTGTTCCGTGTATCCGGAGATCTGACAGCAAGCCGGGTATGTACGATTTAGTCAGCGGCAGCTTTCTCACCAATATGGGAACCGGTGAATTCATTGCTGCCAGCTAAGCGGCAATAAAAAAATATGTATCAGGATGTGGCGGATAATTTCTGTCACATCCTTTTTTTATCCGGAATAGGCACTTTTTTCAGCTCCTTTTACTCACACATAACGCAAAAAGCCGTGCATCTCTGCACGGCTTTGAATGTCTGTTATTTACTGTGAAATGTCATCAGCCTCATCATTTTGTACTATCTTAATGCCGCTGATGAACTGGTTCAGCTCATCCTCTGTAACTGAGCTGTAAGCGTATATGAACTGAACATAAGGTGTTCCGTCAAAGCTGACAACAACATCTCTGTCAAAGCAATCCGGATCGGTGTTATTTGCAATGTTCCTGTGGAGTACATATACAGTTGCGTCAGGAGTTTCCTCATCGACAGTTTTAACCTGATAAGTATCAGTTTTTATATGAGGGATAACCTCAGGATTGATACCCGATTCAGCAGTGTCCAGCTTCTTGAGGTAAGCATCGATATCATCTGTGAAGTCGAGAGCGATAGGAGTTATTCCGCCGTTCTCTCCAGCCTTACAATACTTGCCTTCATAAGCTTCACCGGTGGTGTAGCCGTCAGGGATAATTGTATATTCAGCCTTGCAGGTACAACCATCATACGTATTATACTCGATCAGATCCCCTGTACACTCAGTCTCGCTTTCAGCTTCTGATACAGTTGTTTCCTGCTCTGCTCCAACATCAGCTGTATTCTCACTGATATCTTCGGAATCGCTATAGCTGTAAACGTCAGTCTCACTTCCGTCCTTAAGCTTTACAAGGTCGTTTATTCTGCCGTATTCGTCCTTCTCAAGTCCGATAAGCATTGCCTTATCTACATCTTCATTCTCAATAAGTGCCATTGATTCAACAGTAATTGTCTCACCCGGATCAATAGCTAAATTGTATTTGCCGTCTTCATCAGACAGTAATGACATTGTTGACGAACTGCCTTTAATATCAGTACCATTTATTTCTTCAACGCTGACTAAAAATGTATCCCATCTATATAGAGAGATAACGTCAAAGTTATCAGACTGGCTGAACTTCGCTTTTTTTCCGCCTGCAATGCCGACAAGGCTCATATCACTGCTGAGTTCCAGTTGTTCATCAGAGTTGTTTGTATATTTTATTCTTGTGATAAGAGCTTTACCCTCCCATTCTTCAGGATCTGCTGTATTTACGTTGATATTGAGAGCAGAATCTTCCTTAAAATCATTGGAGACTGCTTTTACATTGCATAAAGGGTTTAAATTTATATCATGCGAATCATTGAATCTTTGTTCCTCGACACAGGCGGTTATCTTTCCGTCATGCTGTGCAAGCGGGAAGGTCTCTCCCAATGAATGTATTTCAGCATCTTCTGCAACACAAGCCATCTGTTCCGGAATAACGATATTGTTCTCTTCCGATGAAGGCTCAACGATCACCTCTGCACCTGGATCAGTTCCGCTTGATCTGTGTGTGAGAAAATGGGTACCGGCAATTGTTGCGCCCGGTATTATTATGAAAGCAGCTGCGGCAGCGGCTATCCTTGTACTCATGCTTCTATTTCCAGAGCTTGTCCTTTTCATAGTAACTCCTCTCTGCAATTCCGCACGGCGGCGGCAGTATTCATCGGAGAAAACATGAGTTTCAGAAGACGAGAACGCCTCCTCAGCAATTTTTTCCCAGCCCTTGCTGTCAGGCAGTCTATTGATTCCCATATCTCTTTTCTCCTTTCGTCTCGATTATCTTTTTTCTTGCCCGCTCAAATCTCTTGCGGACACCGGACTCGGTAAGGGACATTTTTCCTGCCACTTCCTTCCATGATAACCCTGAGCTGCACCGCAGCATTATTATCTTCCTGTCGGTATCACTGACTCCGCTGAGCATTTCTTCTGTATCCTCGGTGAGAACCTTTTCCTCGACATTTTCCGCCGGATCAGGCAGCTGCATTGTCTCCTCATTTATAGGGAGCTCATGTATGTAGAACTGCTTGTGTTTGCGGTATATGCTAATGGATGTGCTCTTAATAACTTTTATGATGTAGCTCTTTGTTTTCGGACTGTCAGCTTCGCCGATACGGTCAAGCTTTTTGATTATCCGGACGAATGCGTCAGAAACTGCGTCCTCTGCAAGTCCGCTGCTGCGGAGCACTGCAAAGGCTATCCGGTACATGGGCTGCTCATACAGCTCATAGAGCCTTTGCAGCTTTAAACTATCCTTCCGGTCCATGATTTCACTTCCTTTTTGAGACGTCTCGCTATATATAACGCTTGCAGAGACAACTTTGTGACACTTTTCTGAAAAAAATCTTTGATCACCTGATACCTGTCAGATCAAAGTCCGGCACGTACTTTTCAGAGGCGGAGCTTTTCTCCTGAGTGAAGCCGTTTATGCCAAGCTCTGCCGCATAGTTCACAACGCTGTTGTATTCCATTTTCGTGACACGGCGCTTCAGCTCCGGGAACTTTTCCGGTACGAAATCAAACGGCGTATACTGATTCATTATGCTGACAAGCACCTCATCCGGAGAAGTATTCTCTGCTATCCACTTCATCACTGCCATTGAATCGTGTCTGCACGAGGGCAGCACAAGATGGCGGATGATCGTTCCGGAAAGCAGTCCTCCCTCACCGTTATATTGAAGCTTTCCTCTCTGCCTTATCATCTCTGTCACCGCTTCCGAGGCTCGCTCGAAATAGTCCGGCGCATTGCTGTACTTCAATGATATCTCCGGAGAAAAATACTTTATATCCGGCAGGTATATGTTAATATACCCGTCCAGCAGCTTTATGGTCTCTGCCAGCTCATAGCCTCCGGTATTATACACCACAGGCACACTGAGCCGGTGCTTCACCTTATCAAGTGCACGGATGATCTGCGGAACAAAATGGGTGGGCGTTACAAGTTCGATGTTGTCCGCACCCATATCCTCCAGCCTGAGAAATATCTCCCCCAGCCTGTCAGCACTTATCTCTGCACCGAAAAGCTCATTGCTTATGTCATTGTTCTGGCAGAAACAGCAGTGCAGATTGCAGCCGGAAAAAAACACAGTGCCTGCTCCGTTCTTATAGGATATACAGGGCTCTTCCCATTTATGGAGACAGGCCTTGGCCGCAATTATCTCCGCTCCTGCCCGGCAGAAGCCCTTTGAGGCAGTCCGGTCTGCACCGCAGTTTCTCGGACAAAGCCTGCATTCCTTCATCATATCTTCCATTTCGCTCATTCCTTTCAGATAAATTATAGTATATCCCGTGGGGGTGTGTCAAGGAGTTTTTTCGGATATCCCTTGATTCTCCGCCGGATATATGGTAGAATAATTGAAAAGAAAACTGTACTTTAGGCGGTACAGTTGATCGGAGGTAAATAATGAAAAAGCTATCAGCTATAACTGCTTCGGCGGCAATCGCACTCAGCGCTGCCGCTCCCCTCTCAGCAGTACCATGTGCGGCTGAGTACCAGAAAAAGCCGGTCAGGATAATGTGTATAGGCGACTCTATCACTGACGGCTACGGCACCGCAGGCTCATACCGGAAATTTCTATACAACGGCCTTACTGCAAACGGATATACCGTTGATATGCTGGGTTCAAAGGGAGGCGGCTGGGAGCCTGTATTCACTGATCCGGACACAGGTGAGAGCTTCTCCTATGACGATGAGAATACCGGATACAGCGGCTATTCCATTATGGATTACACTGGCAGGAACGGCATATATGAGACTCTTGTCTCCACCGGATGTCTTTCTCAGTCGCCTGATATAGTCATACTTCAGATAGGAACAAACGATATCATCGACTGCCATGAGATCGAAGCATCCGGCGAAAGACTGTCTGTGCTCATTAGCTATATCCTGAGCAATATCTCACCGGATTCTGCACTTTTCGTCACTACTGTCCCCAACCTTGAGCCCAACCGGCAGGACGTTTACGACTGGTTCATGAATTACCGGCATTCTCCCGACTGGCAGGTAAGCTACAACGACGAGACTGTTGCAAAGAATGTTCAGGCATCTGTGGACAGGTATAATGCTATACTCCGTGAGACCGTCAGCGATATGCAGTCCGGCCATAATAATCTCTTCCTCGGAGATATAAACAGCGTCATTACTGATACTTCCTCACAGCTCAAGGACGGTGTTCATCCCAACGACAACGGCTTCCGGCTCATGGAAAAATACTGGACGGATATGCTAACAGATTATCTCGGAGCAGGCTCTGTTCCGGAAAACAAATGGCGTGTCAGCGACCTTGTAAAGCTTTCCGGCTGTCTGCTGAACAAGCCGGACATCAAGCTTATTGCCGGAGATATTGCAAGATACGATCTTGACGGTGACAGCAGTCTCAGCGGCTTTGATCTTACTCTGATGAGGAGCGAAATCCTGGACGGCAGCGTGGAATGACCGCCACGGTCAGCCGCTGCTCCCGGCTCCAATTTTGGTATTCCACGGCGTTTTCACTTAATACTGATCAGCCTGCAAGCCCTCAGAACATTCTGGGGGCTTTTTTGTATAATTTGTGTAAAAAAGGCGAAATACAGACGATATAAGGTGCTCCGCCTTGACAGGGCGCTGCAAAACGGATATAATGTAATATGTATTCCTGTGCATTACAGGAGATCGGAGGGAAAATATGCTTAAAAAAATCATTATAAATACAGTCTTCGGTGCCGCAGCAGCAATAACCGCTGTGTTCGGCGGCCTTACCGCTAATGCCACAACAGTTGAGGACGTAATGGCCGAGGCACGCAAATGGGGCTACCCGGAAAGCACTATCCAGGATGCCTACAACTACTATATGCAGGATCCGGACAGTTACGATTCCGATGATTTTGACCTTGCTATCGAAAAGCTACGTGATGCCGGAAAGAATATGATAACTACCGGCCCTCAGAAGACAAATATTACCACTACAACCACTTCTGTGCAGACCACTGCTGCACCTTCCACTGACAAGAACGGAATTACTGTTACTACATCTGCCGGCAGTGAGCCTGCTCCGGAGCAGCAGGAAACGGATGTTATAACACTTACAATGCCGGACGGCTCCACATTTACAAGGATAAGCAAAAAGGATTTCATAAAGCTATCCTACAAGGAGAAAATGGATTATATCAGCTCCTTCACTCCCGAGCAGCAGCAGATCATCATCGACAATCTCTCTCCTGAGGAGTACCGCAGCCTGCTGAAGCAGCTCCCTTCGGACCAGAAAATGGAGGTCATCGAAGATCTCTCCGGAGCAGTTGAAGCTATAGGACTGAACCTTACTGTCGAAGAACTTACTGACGATTCACTTTCCATTGCAATGAGAGATGACGACGGTGCACTTATAGGAGTATCCAACGCCGGCTCACTTGTTGAGGATACCGGCTATGACAGGCGCAGCATTTTTGCCGCTGCCGGTGTACTTTTCTTTGTCGCAGCAGCAGCCGCACTTCTGGTTATCCGCAAAAGCTTCAGAAACGATCAGACAGGAGATACTAATGAATAAACAAAAGAAAAACAGCTATATCCTCATACACGTTGCAACACCGTTCATAGTTCTTGCAATGTGTATAGGTATAATCCTTATCATATCGATCAAGCCCTCAGACAAGCTGAAGGTATACAAGAACCTCATATTCATGGACGAGCTCAAGCTCAATCCTGACAACGAGAATATAGGCCTTAAAATAAAGGACAATAAGATCATCGAGGACTACAAAGGAACTACCGCCGAGGACGGTGAATTCATCCGCCCTGCTTACGGTGAGATGTACGCTGTAATGAAGAGCAGCGGCTTCGACCTGAGCGTTCCTGTCTACTGGGGAAGCAATATCGACCTCTTTGAAAGAGGAGCCTGCCAGGGCTCCGGCTCTGTGATAATCGGTGCAGAGGGAAATACTGTTATCAGCGCCCACGAAGATACATTCTTCTCTGATCTTTCAAAACTCAGGAAGGGCGATACTGTTACCCTTTCCACTAACTACGGCGAGTTCACCTACACTGTAAGAGAACTGATCTCCTTCAAGAAGGATAACAACAAATACGTAAGCCCCTCAAAGGATACAAGACTGACACTGTATACCTGCAAGAAGGATATCCTCGGCTCATCCGATGAGCGTATCGGAGTTATCTGTGATCTCACAGAGAAGAAATTCTACACTGAATTAAAGGAGGATGAGGAGCAATGAAAAAAGTAAGTACCTATCTTCCCTCTCTCATTCTCTCGATATTCCTTGTCCTTGCATTGTTCGGAAGCCTGGCTATGACCATATTCGACATCAACGTTACTGCAAAGAAAGCAAAGGCTCTTTCAGAAAAAAAGGAGCTCTCCTCAAAGGTAATAACTCAGCTCAACAAACACTACCGTGAACAGGCTGCCGCAACAGGTATCCCTGCAAATGTGTTCATGGACAATATCTCCGAGGAGTATATAGATTCCGTTATCGATGCATACATCGACGGTACCTTTACTGCAATGAAAACAAACCGCAGCCTTAATGTACAGGTGCCGAAAAATCCCGCTATGGAAGAAGCACTCGAAAAGTTCTTCGGCGATTACGCTGACAGCATAGGCTACGAGAAAAATGAGGCTTTTTACAGAAAGCTGGATAATACCAAAACCAATGCCTATAAGAATATCGGAAGCTGCTGCGATGTTTTCAAGGCTTCCTCTCTGGGCAAGCATGGCTTGCTTTCAAAGGCATCAAAGCTCTACAGGCTCAGGCCTCTCCTTACCTTTGCAAGCGTGGGAGGAGCTGTTCTGCTCATGCTGTTCATACTCGCTGTCAACTGGAAGGACAAGCGTCCTTTCCTCTACTGGACAGGCATTGCCGCTGTTATCTCCGGAATCTTCGGCACCGTCCCAAGTATATACCTTGTCAGCACTAAATACTTCGATTCATTCTCAATAAAACAGCCACAGGTGTTCACAGCCTATACCGCTTCCATGTACAGGCTCACTGAGGCCTTCATGGCCGTATCGATCTCTCTGTTAGTCATCGGTATCGCACTTATCGTGATCTACGGAGTATCCTACAGAAAGAACAAGAGCATTGCAGACAGCACTCATCCTGCTCCTGAAAAAAATGAAGCAGATACAAACTGAAAAACAGCTCAATATCATTGACTTATCAATAATTAAGTGGTATAATTAGTTTACCGGTTTTCCGGAAATATAAAAATGTATAAGGAGGCAAACACAATGGAAAAATCAACACTCAGAAAGTATGTTGCTGAGGCAATAGGTACTTTCACACTCGTCTTCGTAGGCTGCGGTACAGCTATGAAGATCGGCTGTGCAGGATCAAACTACCTTGCTACAGCATTCGCCTTCGGTCTCGTTATCGTTGGCATGGCTTACTGCATCGGAAACATCTCCGGCTGCCACATCAATCCTGCTGTATCACTTGCAGTATGGCTCAACAAGGGTATGTCCACCCGTGACTTCGGCGGATACGTTGTATCACAGTGCGCCGGCTCACTGGCCGCTACAGGTCTTCTCCGTGCTATCTTTGCTATGGCAGATATCACTGACCAGACAAGAGGCGATAATGACTGGGGAATGGGCGCAAACACTCTCGGCGGAGTTGACGACAATATCATCGCAGGACTCCTCATCGAGATCGTTCTCACATTCATCTTTGTTATGGTCATCCTGGGCGTTACTTCAAAGAAGGCTAACCACGGTTCCTTCGGCGGACTTATCATCGGTCTCACACTCACAATGGTACACATCATCGGCATCGGCTTCACAGGCACTTCTGTAAACCCTGCAAGAAGCCTCTGGCCGGCAGTATTCGCTTTGAACGATGCTATCAAGCAGCTCTGGATATTCATCCTTGCTCCTCTTGCAGGTGCAGCTCTCGCAGCATATACTTACAAGTGGCTCGAAGCTGACGATAAGAAGTAATATGTTCATTCGTTGAGGAATGTAACCTAAAAACAAAAAGCCGCAGCATTTCCGGTCAGCAGCCGGATGCTGCGGCTTTTAATATTGACAATAAATATAAGTTATGATATAATTACTCCAATCAGATCATTCTAAAAATACCGGATAATAAACCCTAATGGAGCATGAATCATGAAAAAATACATCTTGATAGCAATGTCTTTATTATTACTTACAGCCTGTTCTGTCAAAGCTTCCGACAGCAGCTCTGATAATATTTCACAGCAGGAAACTGCTGCGGCAGAAACTACTGAGCCCACTGAAGAAAAAGAAAAAACAACTGATGCCCCCATGCTGGAGATCAAGGTCGAAAAGATGACAGTAAAGCTCGATCCCGCTGTATGGGAAACATCAGATGAATACATCAAAAGAAAAGAAGAAAGCGGCTCGCCTCTCAGCGCTGAGGAAATAGCTGATCTTAAGAGCTTTAAAGGTAAGGTATTCGTTCAGAAGGATACTGACTCTCTCCTGTGGTTCGATGCATTTCCGTTTGAGATAGCTGAAGCTTCCGGCACAAAGGAAGCTTATGAGCTCTTGTCAGAGGCTTTTAAATACTCCGCTGAGAATAGTGATAATAACACCTCTATCAGATCAAAGGTAGTCGAAAGGAACGGATTAATGTTCCTCGATTCCATCTCATATGCTTCCGGCGGAAAAACTCATTTCTGCACGATCCTGAAGGACGATATGCAGTATTCCTTCCTCTTTGCCCCATTTACAAGCAAGAGCAAAAAGGAGATCATATACGATCTTATAGATAACGCTACCTTTGAATAAAACGGTGAATTAAGTCAGGGCTCATTCGCTCCCTGCTATTGACATATCATGGAAAATATGTTAAAATATAGACTGAGCAGACTATGCGGTAGCGGGAACGTTTTCAGTTCATGAGGAAAGTCCGGGCATCACAGAGCAGGATAGCTGCTAACGGCAGCCGAGGGCGACCTTAGGGCCAGTGCAACAGAGATATACTGCCTTACATCCGTAAGGTGATGGTGGAAAGGCGAGGTAAGAGCTCACCAGAATGCTGGAGACAGCATTGCTATGTAAACCCTATCCGATGCAACGTCTATTGGTGCTTCATGTCTTAACGCCTGCTCGGCGGATATGAAGTAATGACGGCTTGAGCTTGCCGGCGACGGTAAGCGTAGATAAATTACCGCACACGACAGAACCCGGCTTATCGGTCTGGTCACTTAAAAGAGAGCTTAGGCTCTCTTTTTTTATGCATTGTTTACCATATGGCACACAACAGCTTGTGCATATCTACAAAAAATTGAATATCATCGTCTTTTAATCCTCCTTAAAGCACTTACTTATAAAAAGAGTGCCGGACTGTCCGGGACAGTCGTATTAAGGAGGTTTTGCTATGAAAAGAATTATCGCTCTTGCACTTGTTTTATCAGCCATTCCAGGCTTCGCTTCATGCTCTTCAAAGAACAGTCTCTCAGAGCCGCCTGCGGAAACTATGAATATCAGCCAGACAATGTACAAAATGGAGAAAATGAGCTTCCCCGAGAACTTCTCAGGTCTGACGGATATCGCCTATATCGCAGACGTTGGCGTGAGAATGATATACCGGGATACCAACTCAGCTTTCCGTGTTGCTGTATATGATGAAAACTTCCAGTGTGTCTCAGACTCTGAGCTTGAGGGAGACTTCCCTGAAAACTCCGACCTGAGCTGCTTTGTCTCCCCCGACGGCATCACCCACATTCTTATCCGTTCAGTGGAATTCGACAAGTCCCTGATGCCCTCAGAGGATGAACAGGATCAGAAAGCATGGGAGAAATATATTGCCACCGGTGTTGTAACAATGACTGTCAGCTCCTACGATGAGAACTTCAGGCTTTTGCAGTCAACAGTTATCGAAGATGACTCCTGCTTCAGCTACGCCGATCATCACTTTGTAAGCGGCTTTGCTCCATGCGGTGAGAACTACCTCATCACAACCGATGAGGCTATGGTATTAGTGGATAAAAGCGGCAGGATAATCGATACCGGTCAGTTCAATCTTGGTGACATATACACCTGTGACTCCAACGGACAGCTTCTTTGCTGTGATAACAAGGGCTATGCCGTCATTTCACCGGATGAGCCGTTCAGTATCCCCGGCGAGCTTACTCCCTATGCGGACGGAAAGTCTATGAACGGAGCAGATACCGGAGCGCTGGGATACACCATGTTTTTCTATCTCTCCGACGGCTTCTACGGCATGAGTGACGACGGTGATATGGTAAAGCTCATCGACTATCTCAGATCCAATATCTCCGGCTCTGAGGTGCAGACGATCACTCCTGTAGGCGAGGGAAAATTCATCCTCTACAATGCCGGCAGCAAAGGTCAATCCCTCTGTGCTCTCACTGTAAGGCCGGATGATTATGTGCCCAGTCAGGAAAAAGTCCTCGTCGGACGCTATGACGGCGGATATAATTTCGATATCGCAGATGCAGCCGCAGAATACAACCGCTACAATGATAAATACACTGTAGATGTAAAAAACTACACCGATACCGATTCATTACGCAATGATATTCTGTCCGGAGAAAGCCCTGACTTTCTGATCTACTCGGACTACGACATTATGCCTCGTTTCGTTAACCTCGGATCGTTTGCGGATATGTACCAGCTCTATGACGAATACGGCGGAATATCCCCGGACGAGATGATGCCGAATGTTGTCGAGGCATTCACCTACAAGGGCGGACTTTATACAATGTGTACCGAATTCAATGTCAAGGCCTATTTTGCTGACAAAGATGTCGTAGCTCCGGAGCACAGCCGTTGGAGCATGGAGGAATTCCTCGATATTGCAGAGAATCTTCCGGATGATATGTACCTCGGTTCAAGGTGGGATTTCGGAAACAGTGAACACGTATACTTCTTCCTTATCCAGAACAATCTTAACAACTGGGTAGACTACGAAAGAAACACCTGTAGTTTTGACAGTGACGAATTCATCCGTGCCCTCAGACTTTGTAAAAATGCAAATCTTGCCGGTTCATTCGACTTGACCGGAATGAGCGAAGAGGAGATAAATGCGATCACCCTGGAAAATGCTCACAGCATAAAGGAGCATAAAGCCATGCTCTTTGCCGCAGATTACTCCGGAACTATGGAAGATTTTCTCATGCATACCGCTCAATACGGATATTCTCCCTTTGAGCTCACCATGCTCAACACACCCAACAGAGCCGGAGCAGGCTGTATGGCACCTACAAACGGCAATCTTTTCTCAGTGATGCAGGGCGGAAGCTGTACAGCCGGCGGCTGGGACTTCGCAAACTACCTTATGAGCGAGGATCATCAATACGATGATTATGCGACTTCATTTCCAAGCAATGCAAAGGCCTTTGAGAAAACTATAAAATACTCTCAGAAAAATATGGCTAAATGCGGTACCAGCCATGCGGGATTCAATAACTACACTGTATCATTTAACTGTGACCTGTCTGATGAGCAAGTCAGGTATCTCACGGACTTCATCAAAAACTGCTCTGTATTTGCCGGCGAAAACAAAACTATTTCAGACATGATAAGGGAAGGCTTCGACAGCTTCATAAACGGTGAGATATCCGCTGAGGAATGTGCGGATATGCTGCAGGATCGTGTTTCACTATATTTTTCGGAAAACGCTTAAGGAGGTATTTATATGAAAAAATTATTTGCTTTATCAATGTCTTTCGCAATGTTCATTGCAGCAGTTTCATGCAGCAGTAAGGTGAGCTCTTCTTCCGGGAACACCAGCATCAGCGAACCTGTCATAACCCAGACTATGTACAAGGAGGAGCGTGTCTCGCTGCCGGACGGAGTAAATATGCCTAACGCCATTCATGTTACCCCAAACGGCAGCATCAATATCCTGTACCAGGACAATTACGGCAAGCTCCGTGCAGCAGACTTCACAAAGGAGCTCTCCTTCTCCGGAAGCTGCCCTGTCAGTGTCCCGGAGAATACTGAGCTGAACTTAATTGATTTCAATCCCGACGGTACTGCTACAGCATTCCTGATGTACTGCGAAGATCCTCAGAAGATCATTGATGGGACCGCTGACGACAGCGATATCTCCTTCATCATCGCTGAATATGACACCGACCTTAATCTTGTTGAACAGAAAAATGTAACCGGCATCGATAATTACATCAGCTACGGCAGCACATTCTTCAACAGCTTTTCAAAAGCCGGTGAGGATTACATTCTTTGTTCCAGCAATAATGTTTTAAAAATAGACAGCTCCGGCAAGGTGACTGCTCATACCGATGCCGATTTCAACACCTATTACATTGCCGCCAGAAATGGTGAGGTCATATACTTCAACAACCATTCCGGCTATGGATATGCTGACAAAGAGACACTTGATCCCCCCTCCTCTCCCACTCCGTTTGAGATGTCTGCCCCTATACAGCGTCCGCCGTACCCAGGAGACGATGTGTACCTCTGCTATATCATCCTGAAGGACGGTTACTACGGTCTGACTCAGAGCTGTAAGCTCCAGAAGATAATCGATTTCCCCTCATCAATAATAGATGCCGGAAATGTATACGGTATCGCTCCCTTTGACAAAGGGCAATATCTTCTCGCTTCAAGTGATAGCGGCGGTTCATTCCTCTCTATCCTCACCATCCGCCCTGACGACTATGTTGACCAGCGCAAGACGGTAATTGTGGGTATGCATAATATCGTCAATCAACAGGACTATGAGCTTGCCAATGAGTTCGCAAGATTCAACGATGATTACAAGGTGGAGTACCGTGAATATGCCTGGGATTCGGATGACCTGAAAACCGATATCCTTACAGGTGATGCTCCGGATATGTTCATTGGCAGAGCAGATGATGTTTACCGATACACCAACCTTGGCGCTTTCATTGGTCTGGACGAGCTCCATGAGAAGTACGGCGGACTTTCCCGTGATGACCTCCTGCCAAATATCGCAGAGTCATTCACCTACAAGGACGACATCTTCGGTATCCCGACTGATTTCATGCTATCCCGTGTATTTATTGCAGATAAGAACCTTATAGGCCGTGATAAAGCCTCCTGGAACTTTGACCAGTTCCTTGAGATATACAACAGTATGCCTGAGGATATGTACCTGTCAACTCAATACTCATATATACTTGATCCGAGCTCATTATTCTGGACAATGCAGTTCCAGGATGAGTACATCGACTTTGATAATAACTCCTGCGATTTTGACAACGAAGGATTTATACGCAAGCTGGAATTCTGCAAGGATGCACGGCTTATACCACCTCTCGGTGACAGCTTCTACGAGAATTCAACTCCGGAGGAACAGAGTGCAGTTATGGAAGAAAACTCCTTCATGCTGAAAAATAAAAAAGCAATGATATCAAACTTATATCTGGCAAACTTAAATGATTTTGTACGTGAGATCGCCCAATACCACTATTCCATCGACGATGTGGCAATACTCCCTGTGCCCAGCGATAAGGGAGCCAACTCCTTGGGCGTAAACAACGGATTCTATTCCATAGTTCGCAACGGTAAATGTACCGAGGGCGCATGGCAGTACCTTAACTATATCATGGACGATGACAGGCTCACTGCTCAGCTTTTCAGAATGGAGCTTCCTGTGACCAAGGTCAGCTACGAATACTGGATGAACAAATGGCGTGATCACCTGGCTCAGACCAAGGAAAATACAACGAACGGCAACGGCTATGAGATCACCTATTCAACAGTTATATCCGACGAGTCCTTTGAATACATCAATGAGCTGCTTACCACAGCCACTACCTCGCTTTCCGGCATGAACGACGAGCTTCAGAAAATTATAACCGAGGAAACAGACCGTTATTTCAACGACGAATGCTCCGCAGAGGATTGTGCAGATATGCTGCAA
Source organism: Clostridiales bacterium Firm_05 (assembly GCA_001604035.1). Taxonomy (GTDB): domain Bacteria; phylum Bacillota; class Clostridia; order Oscillospirales; family Ruminococcaceae; genus Ruminococcus. The sequence continues at coordinate 317 of LVAK01000037.1, read as the reverse complement.
AACCGTGTATCTATATTTCTCAGCGAACGTTCTTAAAATATGCAGTAAGCAGAATGCACTAAGTGCATTGCTCATATAGAAGGTTTACGGCAGTTATTGAGGAAAGCCCTTTTGAAAAAGGGTTCTTCCTCAAACTCCCTTCCTAAAACTTTCAGTTTAGATTTTTCCCCATATAGGGCGCAGCCATGCAAATTCGCATGGCTTTTTTATTTTCAGGCGCCCTATATGGGGAAAAATAAGATTAAAAGTCTTTGGAAAGGGGTTCGGGGAAGAACCTTTCCTCAGAAAGGTTTTCCCCGAGTAATTACCGTATACTT
>LVAK01000239.1 GCA_001604035.1 Clostridiales bacterium Firm_05 | reverse complement strand
GCTATAATATCCGGCGACTTCACTCTCGATTCGGCAACCGAATTAGCCAATAAGATCTGTCCGGACTCTCAGAAAGATGTTAACTATGAAGGTGAAGAAAATGAATAAAGCTATGACAATATCCTACGAGGTAGGAAGCAATCTCTATCTTAATCTTACAAATAAATGCCCTTGTGCTTGTACATTCTGCATAAGGAACAATGCTGACGGCGCATATGGCTCCGATCCGCTCTGGCTGGAGCATGAGCCCTCTATGGAGGAGATAAAGGCAGACCTTTCAAAGCGTGATATCGCATCATATGAGGAGATAGTGTTCTGCGGCTACGGCGAGCCAACTGAACGCCTTGAAACTGTTCTTGAGACTGCTGCTTTTCTCCGCAGCATAAAGGGATGTCCCGTGCTCAGGATAAATACCAACGGCCTTGGCGACCTTATCCACGGCAGAAGCATTGCAGAAGAGCTTTGCAGCGCTCTGGACATTATCTCTGTCAGCCTGAACGCCGGCACAAAGGATGAATATATGGCAGTAACACGCCCGAAATTCCCTGAGGCGTTTGAGGCCATGCAGAAATTCACTGCCGACTGCGTAAAGACCGGCAATGCAAAGGTGATGATGTCAGTTGTTGACGTTATCCCCCAGGAGCAGATCGAGGCTTCAAGAAAGATCGCAGAAGAGCTGGGCGCTGTTCTGAGGGTCCGCACCTACGATGAGTAAAAAAACTCCGCTCAGACTATTGCATTTTACACTTTAATGTGCTATAATTATATGTTGTAAACTATTTTGCAAAGGAAGTGTATCTATGAATACAGAAAAGATCATAATTACAGCCGCCGCTGCGACTGTCTGCGTTGTAGGTATCACAGCTGCTACTGTAATAGTTTGCAGGCGTCTCTTTGAAAAGAAATATGTCTCAGTCAGCGACGCAAACAACTACGTTAAATAATTTTAAAAGAAGGTTGAGTATAATGGAAATCAAATTCACAAAAGCAGCTTCCCTTAAAGCTAAGCCACAGCCCGGCGAAAAGCTCGGCTTCGGCCACATCTTCACTGACTATATGCTCGTTATGCCATATGACGAGGGACAGGGCTGGCACGATCCTAAGATAATGCCTTACGGCAATATCGATCTTTCACCTGCCGCTATGTGCTTCCACTATGGCCAGGAAGTTTTCGAGGGCCTCAAGGCTTACAGAACAGCTGACAATAAGGTTCAGCTCTTCCGTCCTCAGGAGAACTTCAAGAGACTCAACAAGTCCAACGAGAGACTTGTTATCCCTGAGCTTCCTGAAGAGCTGGGTATGCAGTGCCTCATGGAGCTCCTCAAGGTAGAGAAGGACTGGGTTCCTTCAAAGGAAGGCGAGTCACTCTACATCCGTCCGTTCATCATCGCAGTTGATCCTTTCCTCGGCGTTAAGCCAGGCGAGCACTACCTCTTCATGATCATCCTTTCTCCTTCCGGAGCATACTACGAGAGCGGTCTCAACCCTGTTAACATCTACGTTGAGAGCAAGTATGTCCGTGCAGTAAGAGGCGGTATGGGCTTCGCTAAGACAGG
>LVAK01000036.1 GCA_001604035.1 Clostridiales bacterium Firm_05 | reverse complement strand
ACTATTGAAAGCAATGATATGTGGGGAAACCGCACGATACTCAACCTTGTAGGTAAGGGACAATTCTTTGCAGAAAGCTATGCACTCCTGCCCGATGTGCCGATGCTTGTTGATGTATGTGCTGCCGAGGATTGCAGTATCGTGTTTCTGAGCATGAAGTCGCTCGCTGACCTCAACGATACGATAAGGGCGAGACTTCTTGCAAATCTTCTGACTATCACCACAAGAAAAAATCTGCACCTGTCGAGCCGGAGCTTTCATACTGCCCCGAGACAGGTGCGTGGACGTATCATGGCGTATCTGAACACCATATCGGTTCAAAAGCATTCCCGTGAGTTTGATATACCCTTTGACCGTCAGCAGCTTGCAGACTACCTCAATGTGGAACGCTCGGTGCTTTCCAATGAACTCAGCAAGATGCAGAGGGACGGGCTGATACGGTGCAGAAAGAATCATTTTGAGATCATAACTGTTACCTATCTTCCAGGATGATTTCATCTACTAAAAAACGCCCCGTATCACTAAATCAATCACAGTGCTACGGGGTTGCTCATTTCTATTCACATTTCGATGCTGATCGTCACACCTGACTTGAACCGTAACACCACGAAGCCTTCGTGGAAACAATATATATTTAAAGGACGAACAGCTCCCTCGCGGGAGCTGTTTCTTTCATAGCATTGTACCACCGTAAATGTCGTGTGATTTTCGTGTGATTTTGTGTGATTTTTGACTGTAAAACAGTCACACGGAGCTGCAAAAATGCAGTTGAAACTGTTTCGGATAGGTAAGAGAAAAGCCTGTATTTCGGCGTTTCCATCGAAATACAGGCTTTTTAATTCTGGCGGACAGAGAGGGATTCGAATATTTATAAAGTCTTGTTTTCACCTATATTTAGCCTTTTATTTTTTTCGTATGGAATACTTGTATGGAATGCGTTTTTTAAAGCTGAAATACTATTCTTCTAATTGAATTTAATTTCAACATTCTTTTCAATAATACATGAGAAAACCGTTGCAGTAAATACTGCAACGGCTCTATTCCCAATAGGGTGTCAATTACTTTTGCAACGTTTCAAAAGCCCATATATCACTTATATGAAACATTTTTTACTGTTTCAATAGACCGTGGTCTATTGACACAACATAGAGCATCTGAATAGAGACTCATATTATAGTCATCCTATACTATTTATAACTCTCGCAGGACTTCCCACAGCTACCATGTTTTCGGGAATATCCTTTGTGACCACCGAGCCTGCACCGATAACGGCATTGTCTCCGATCGTCACGCCTGGAAGAATAGTTGAGTTTGAGCCGATCCACACATTCTTACCAATGTGAATAGGTTTCGGTATCAGGTCGTGACGTTCTTCGGGCAGAAGTCCGTGGTTCAGCGTAGCCAGCACCGTGTTGTGACCGATTAGCGAACCGTCGCCAATCCAGATACCGCCCTGATCCTGAAACTTACAGCCTGCATTGATGAACACGCCCTTGCCGAGATGAATATTCTTTCCGCAGTCCGTGTAAAACGGAGGAAACAGTCCGACCTCAACAGGCGCACCGATCAGCTCCGACATCAGCGCATTGATCTCATCGGGAGTATGAAAGTGATTATTGATCTCCATTGTGATACGGATAGCCTCCTGACTGAGCTTGTGCATCATCTGATGAACCTCGCATTCAGCTGTGACCTGCTTGCCGCTGTTCATGAAGTCAAGGAATTCTTGTGTTGTCATCGCTGTTTCCTCCGTGATAGCTTTATTTCAGATACTCATTATAAAACGCTTCGAGCTTGTCAAACGGAATGACCTTCTTTTCACCGCCGTCATACAGATCGGTATGAGAAGCGCCCTCGATAATGAGAAGTTCCTTGTTATCGGTATATTTGCTGCCCTTCGTCATATTCTCGTAAGCGTCCCTGCCGAAATAACAGGAGTGAGCTTTTTCACCGTGAACAATCATCACAGCAGAGCGTATCTCGTTGCTGTACTGCAATATCGGCATATTGATAAACGACATACAGCCGATCACGTTCCAACCGCCGTTGGAGTTGAGAGAACGAGGGTGATAACCTCTCTCTGTTTTATAGTATGCGTGATAGTCCTTGACGAAATATGGTGCATCATCGGGCAGAGGATCAACAACACCGCCTGCGCGGACATATTCACCGCTTGCGTAATCCTTTGTACGCTGGGTATTCATAGCCACCTTGCTCGCATATCTTTTCTCCTCGCTGTCCTCAGAATCAAAATATCCCTTTGAAGCGACTCTTGTCATATCATACATCGTGGAAGCGACAGTTGCCTTGATACGGGTATCCATAGCCGCCGCATTGATCGCCATACCGCCCCAACCGCAGATGCCGAGGATACCGATTCGCTCAGGATCGACATTGTCCTGCACGGAGAGGAAGTCAACGGCTGCGGAGAAATCTTCGGTATTGATGTCGGGAGAAGCCATGTATCTCGGCTGTCCGCCGCTTTCACCTGTAAAAGAAGGATCAAAGGCAATCGTCAGGAAACCACGCTCCGCAAGTGTCTGAGCATACAGACCGCTGCTCTGCTCCTTGACCGCACCGAAGGGCCCGCTGACAGCTATCGCTGGAAGTTTGCCCTCTGCACCCTTTGGGATATACATATCAGCGGCAAGCGTGATACCGTAACGATTATGGAAAGTGACCTTCTTGTGGTCAACCTTATCGGACTTCGGGAAAGTCTTGTCCCATTCAGTGGTTAAAGTCAGCATTTCTTCTTTCATGTTCAGTACCTCCTCAGATCTTTCTGCCCATATCATAGGCTTCTTTCAGTTTCGGGTTATCTTTTATTTCTCCGACAGCTGTAACACCGCCACAGAACAGCGTACCGACCAGTTTTGTCTTTTCAAAGCAGTCCACCCAGCCCTCAATGCCTGAGAAAGCCTTTTCGGGAACGTTTTCCTCATCTTCGGCTGCTGTTGCAAGAGCATAGATCTCCCTGAACTGATAATCGGAAGAATACAGCGGATTCGCTCTGTCGAGCATGGTTTTCAGGATACCGCTCATTTCGTAGTAATAGATCGGCGTTGCAAACACAAGCACATCGGCGTGAAGCATCTTCTCACGGATCGCATCTGCATCGTCGTGCATAAAGCACCGCTGTGTTTTCTGACAGGCAAGACAGCCTACACAGAACCTGATCTCCTTGTCTCGCAGAGATACAAGCTCCACCTCATGTCCTGCCGATTTTGCACCCTCTGCAAAGGTAATCGCAAGCAGTTCGGAGTTTGAGTTTTTTCGCAGACTTGATGATATAACGAGTACCTTCTTCATGGTGTATCCTCCTTTATTTCAGGGAGAGCGTGACAGTAATATCGCCCTCACCGAATAATGCCTTTAATTCTTCCTGTGTCGTATTCTCAATATGTCCGAGCTTTGTGTAGCTCCATGAGTTGGAGTTATAGAATATCGTCATTTGATTTCCCTGATAGAGCATGATGTCACAAGGCTCTGTTTCGGTACTTGCGTCTGTTCTGGTAAGCGACCACGGCAGCTTGCCGACCTTTTCAAATCCGCCGTATTCGTTCAGCGTAACGGTGACAGGCTCTGCTTTCAGCTTTTCTGCAAGCTCTTTTGCGGCAGTGCTGTCAGCGAATGAAGCGGTAAGCTCCTGACCGTTCACGGAGATCAGCAGTTTTACTTCGGATTGTTCATTGTTCAGCGGAAGCATCTCCACCCACTCCTTTACATCGTCCTTTGTCGCACTTGCAGGGAAACGTCTACCTTCGATTTGATTTCCAATCGGCACAAGTTCTGCGATATTCTTCTCACTTGCGGCAATACCGCTGCTGCCTGATGTGCAGAACGGAATGACCGTCTTATCCGAGAAATCATAGCTTTCAAGGAATGTGTCGATGATGCGCGGTTCCTGTCCCCACCAGATCGGGTAGCCTAAGAATATCGTATCATAGCTGTCGATAGAATCTATCGGGTTTGCGATCTCAGGACGGACAGTTTTATCGTTCTGCTCCTTATTGGCACGGCAGTTATCGTCCTGATACTTGATGTCTGCATCTGAATAAGGCATTGCTGCTTCGATGACGTAGCTGTCCGCATCAGTCAGTTCTATCAGATACTCTGCGATTTTCTCAGTATTTCCAGTACGGGAGAAGTATATAACCAGCGTGTCGCTTTGAGCGTTCATATGATCGACTATCTCACGTCTCATTAGGCACAGATCAAACACGTCCCAGCGATTATCACCGGTCAGATCATAGGGCTTTCCGGTCAGGTCTTCCTCAGTCGGCCTTAAAAGCAGAAAATCCTGCAAGTTGATAACATCCTGTATCGTGTATTTATAATCTGAAGCTACAGACGCTTTTACATCAGCAGACAGATTTGTTAAAGAATGGGCAGGGTTTTCGGCCTGTGTATTGTTTGAATCAGTGTAATTTCCACAGCTTGTTGCTGTAAGCATAACTGTTATGGCAGTTATAATCGAGCTTATCAGTCTTTTCATTTTAAGCCCTCCTTCTTCATCATAAATACAAGGTAGTCAAGACAACTTATGCAGCGTTCCTTCATATGGACTTCATTGAGAAGTTCACGTCGATGAGCAGCAAGCATTTTTTCACATTGTTTTTCGTCGCATATGCAGGAGGCAAATTTTTCGATGAACTCATCATCACAGCCTGCATCAATCAGATTTTGCCTGATACTTTCTTTCATATGCTCACCCCCGACTTTCTTGTTGTATTCATTATAACATGGTTATCCGTAAATAGCAAATACCTATATTGAATAGATTGCTATGCTTGACAGTTATAGCGAAGTGTGGTATGATATAGAAAAGGAGGCAGAGTGTATGGATATTCGTGTGCTCAGATATTTTCTTGCGGTTGCAAGAGAACAGAGCTTTTCCACAGCGGCAGAACGGCTTTATCTTTCACAGCCGACACTGTCCCGTCAGTTGAAGGAATTGGAAGATGAGCTTGGAAAGCCTCTCCTGATCCGTTCCAACAAAGGCGTTACACTGACCGAGGAGGGCATGATCCTCCGCAAACGTGCGGAGGAGATCGTGGAGCTTATGGATAAAACCGAGCAGGAGGTCAGGCAGAGCAATGACGGCGTTTCCGGTACTGTATATATCGGAGCAGGCGAAACCTATGCAATCAAGCTTATCGCAGATACTGCACATAAGCTGAGAAAAGATTATCCCAATATTCAGTACAGCTTTTTCAGCGGCAACGGCACTGATGTCATGGAAAAACTCGAACATGGGCTGATGGATTTCGGAGTGATATTCGGGAATGTAGACCGAACCAAATACGAAGCCATTGAGATACCTTTGCACGATACCTGGGGCGTACTGATGCGCCGTGACGAGCCGCTTGCGAAGAAGGAAACAGTTACAGTTGCAGATATTGCAGGACTTGATCTGATTATTCCACGCCAGCCGAATCACAGCACAATGCTCTCTGAGCTGATTGCAGAGCAGGCGCCCGATGCAAAAATCATTGCGGAATACAATCTGATCTATAATGCCTCCGTTATGGTAAATGAAGGCATCGGCAGTGCTATCTCACTGGATAAACTGATCAACGTCAGCGGTGACAGCCGCCTGTGCTTCCGACCTTTTGAACCACGCATGGAGGCAGTCAGCTATTTCATCTGGAAGCGGTACCCTGTTTTCACAAAGGCTGCAAGCACATTCTTAGAGCAGTTCAAAAAAGATATTTCAAAAGTGAAAGAAAACAAATGATGTTTCATTATTTGCGCGGACAGAACATTGGATAGATTTATAAAGCGATTAGATATAAAGAACGACAGCTCCCTCACGGGAGCTGCTTCTTTCGTATCGTTACCAATATGCTTATTTAGACCAGCTCACGAACTGTTCCGCTGCTTCGCCTGTCTGATGCTCAATAATAATGCTCTTCCCCGTGTCAAGAGCTTCGATCTTCGCAATATCCTCGGCTGTCAGCTCAAAATCAAAGATGTCGAAGTTCTGCTCCATACGCTCCTTATGAGTGCTTTTCGGGATAAGGATAACGCCTTTCTGGAGAAGGAAACGCAGTGCGGTCTGTGCCACGCTCTTTCCGTATTTTGCACCTATCTCGCTGAGTACCTCATTCGTAAAGAATCCGTTTTTACCCTCAGCAAGCGGCCCCCATGACATATGGGCGCAGTTGTACCTATCCATGAAAGTTCTTGCGTATTTCTGCTGCCAGAAAGCGTGCGTCTCGACCTGATTTACCATTGGCATGATCTCGTTGAAAGAAGCAAGATCAACAAGTCTGTCGGGATAGAAGTTTGACACGCCGATAGCTCTCAGCTTGCCTGCCTTGTATGCATCCTGCATAGCACGCCATGTGCCGTAGTAATCACCGAAAGGCTGATGTATCAGCATAAGGTCGATGTAGTCGGTTTGCAGGAGCTTCAGCGAATTATCGATAGAAGCCGATGCTTTTTCGTAGCCTGCATTGGAAATCCATATTTTCGTTGTGATGAAAAACTCATCTCTTGCGATACCGCTTTTCCTGACAGCATTTCCGACACCTTCCTCGTTGCCGTAAGCCTGAGCCGTGTCAATGGAACGATAGCCCACCGAGATCGCATCGGTCACACAGCTTTCTGCATCGGCTGACGGTATCTGAAATACGCCGTAGCCCAACTGTGGCATTTTAACGCCGTTTGATAATGTAATATAGTTCATACTGATACCTCCGTTTATTTCAGCTTATTGTAATCCTCATCCGAAACAGCCTCGCACCATTCCGTACTGCCATCCTCACCCTCGATCTCTATTGCAAGATGTGAAAACCAACTGTCAGGTGAAGCCCCGTGCCAGTGCTTGACATTGGCAGGGATATTTACAATATCCCCTGGGTGAAGCTCTCTCGCTTCCTTACCCAATTCCTGATAATAGCCCCGACCGCCGACACAGACCAGCATTTGACCGCCGCCGCTTTTGGCATGATGTATATGCCAGTTGTTTCGGCAGGCAGGCTCAAAGGTCACATTGTAAATCGCAAGCTGTTCGGTCGAAACAGGCGCAAGATAGCTCTGTCCGACAAAGAAATCACCGTAGGGGTTCGGCTCACCGATCGGGAAGAATATCTCATTCTGAAACCTATCCTTGTCGGTCAGATCGGGCGTTTTCTCATTCCATACCTCTTTTGCAAGGTTAAACACTGCCCAGGCGTGCGGCCAGCCTGCATAAAAGGCTGTGTGTGTGATGACTGCTGCGATCTCCTTCTGCGAAACGCCGTGATTTTTCGCATTCATCAAGTGGAATTTCAGCGCGTCGCTTGTCACGCCCTGCGACATCAGAGCGACCACCGTGATGATGCTCCGAGTTTTCAGGTCAATGTCGGTGTTGTTCCAGTTTTCCCCAAACAAAATATCATCGTTGTAATGGGCGAATTCGGGAGCAAACTCACCGAGGGCATCTCTACCTGCGGTCTGTACGATCTTTTCTGCCATAGTGCGACCTCCTCACAGCCAATCGGCAACTGTATTCTTTGAAGCCTTAGCTTTTGAACCAACAATAGCAAGCCCCTTGCTGTCAACACTTGCACCCTTGCACATTTTCTTCACATCAGACACCATACTTCCGAGACTGGAGCCTTCATGGGTGCTGATCACTCTGACGGTCTTCCCGCTGAAATCAAATCCGGTCAGTGCGGTTTCCATTTCAGGGGCATAGGTTCCCCAGTAGATCGGGCTCATGATAAAGATCGTGTCGTAGGCAGAAATATCCGTCAGCTTGTCCTTGATCGGTGCATTGCCGATGCGCTGTTTTGCTTCTTCTATACAAGTCTTATAATCAGCCGCATACGGAACAGCAGGCTCGACCTTGAACATATCCGCACCGGTCAGCTCCTGCACGAACTCTGCAACGATTTCGGTGTTGCCTTTGTCGATATATCCTACTGCGTAGTTTTCATCAGCTCTGCTGAAATAAATGATAAGTGCTTTCATAAATTCCTCCTGTTTTAGAAATTCGTATTCAGTTTCTTTATTTACTCCTTGATCAAAGATCTTCTCTGATAAAATGTGTAGGCTGCCACGGTTCTTTCTCAGGCAATCCATACTTTTCCTTTCCGAGAGCAATTGACTTCATCAGAAAGCTCATATTCTTAGCAAGCGTTCGCATTGTCTGCAAACCCTCGGCATCTTTTTCTGCATCACCAATCTCACGACCATGTACGCAGTTCCAGTATTGGCTCGAAGCTATTGGCATATTGCTTATCGTGAAATACTTGTTCAGTTCGTCAAATGTTGCCGAACAGCCACCGCGCCTTGCCACGACCACGCTTGCTCCGACCTTCATGGTCTTATCAAAGTGCGTGCTGAAAAACAGTCTGTCAAGACAGGCGATGAGCGTTGCATTTGCCGAAGCGTAATACACTGGCGAAGCGACCACAAGTCCGTCAGCCGCTTCAAACTTCGGTGCAAGCTCGTTGACAACATCGTTGAATACACAATGCCCAAGCTCAGCACATTTGCGGCAGGCGATACAGCCGCGAATATCCTTGTTCCCGATATGACAGACTTCCGTTTCTATGCCCTGCGCTTCAAAAGTCTTTGCAAGCTCGTTTACAGCTATCGCAGTATTGCCTTTAGCATGGGGACTGCCGTTAATTATCAATACTTTCATGCCAGTTCCTCCGTTTCTATTTCACAATAAATTCTTTATCCTTATCAGAAATACCGTCCTCATCGGAGATATACCTTTCGACCTTCATTTTCAGACCGTACTTTTCCCGAAGCTCTGCGATCGTCTGCATCATGGGAGAAGCATGATGGACATCAATTGCGTCCTGACTTGTCCACTGGTCTATCAGCAGTACCGTTTCGAGATCGTCAAACGGCTGAAAATAGGCATAGCGGAGATTGCCTTTCTCGTTTCTGATTTTGTTCACTGTACCGCTTTGTATCATTTCTTCTGCGAATTTGCGGGCGTTTCCGTTTTCGCCTGTGTAGTAGATGTTGACTGTAATGCTCATAAAATCACATACTCGCTTTCAGTATCTGCACGACCTCATCACGGTCAATCACCTTGTAGCCGCCGTTTAGGATGATAGTCGCATCTGCAATGCCCTCGATCATATCATCTGTTGCACCAAGGTCTTTGAGGTTCATTACAAGCCCGATCTCCTTCATCCAGCTTTCCATAGCGGAGAGTCCCTCGTTGGCAAGCTGTTCATCGGTCTTACCGTCACGGGATATGCCCCACACCTCTGTTGCAAATCTTGCAAACTTCTTCAAGCCGTAAGGCATGATATATCTGTAATACGGCAGAGATACCGCAGCCAGTGTCATTCCGTGCGTTGCATCTGTATATGCACCAACTGCCTGACCGAGCATATGCACCATCCAGTCCTCGGATTTTCCTCTGGAAACAAGCGTATTCAGCGCCCATGTCGCAGTCCACATGATGTTGGAACGTGCTTCGTAGTCCTGCGGGTTTTCGACAGCGATACGGCTTGCGTGGATAAGGCTTTTCATAAGCCCCTCGCTGATGTAGTCAGAGGTATTGTCGTCCTCACCTGAGAAATACTGTTCGCAGATATGATTGAGAATATCGTAGATACCTGCCACCATCTGATATTTCGGGAGCGTCATGGTGTATCTCGGATTGAGGATAGAGAATTTCGGCATTACATCGTCGCTGAACACATGACCGATCTTGAGCTTTGCTTCGTGATTGGTTATGACAGAACCGCCGTTCATTTCTGAACCTGTACCTGCCATTGTAAGCACGCAACCGACAGGCACGATCTTGCAGGTAGGTTCTTCAAAACGGATATAGTATTTCTCCCAGGGATCATCATCACAGTGAATAGAAACCGAAACCGCCTTAGAATAGTCGCATACAGAACCGCCGCCCACAGCAAGGATAAAATCTGTCTTATGCTCACGGGCAATCGCAACGCCCTCATTCAGCTTGTCTGAAGTCGGATTAGGCATAACGCCAGCGACCTCGGCAACATTCTTATCGCAGTCGTTCAGGATAGCAATAATTTCATCATACAGACCGCTTTTCTTGATAGAACCTCCGCCGTACACGAACAGAATGTTTTTGCCGTAGTTTGCAAGCTCAGTTTTCAGATTGCTAAGGGAATCCTCACCAAAGTAGAGCTTGGTCGGGTTGTGATAGCTGAAATTTCCTAACATGATAATTACCTCCGTTTTTTATTTCAGGGAGAGCGTGACAGTAACATCGCCATCACCGAGTATTGCCTTTAACTCTTCCTGTGTGATATTGTCTATATGTCCGAGTTTTGTGAAGCTCCATGAATTTTTGTCATAGTAGATCACAAAGCGGTGTCCGAGATAAAGTATAAGGTCGCCGTAATCCGTGTCAAGCTGTTCGTCATTTTTCGGAAGACTTTCCGGCAGCTCTCCGACCTTTTCAAAGTTGGAGTAATCGCTCATATCTACTGATATATTGCCCTGTTTCAGCAGTTCAACAAGAGCCTGAGCTGAGGAGTTGTCAGCAAGTGTGGCGGTCAGTTCAGTATCTCCGACAGAAATCAGAAGCTTGGTCTCAGACTTCTCGTTGTTCAGCGGAAGCGTATCAACCCACTCTTTGACATCGTCCTTTGTGGCACTCGCAGGGAAACGCCTGCCTTCGAGCTGGTTGCCGATCGGCGCAAGGTCTGCGATATTCTTTTCACTTGTTGCAATACCGCTGCTTCCCGATGTGCAGAACGGAATGACCGTCTTATCAGAGAAGTCATAGCTTTCAAGGAAAGTGTCGATGATACGGGGTTCCTGTCCCCACCATATCGGGTAGCCTAAGAAGATCGTGTCATAGCTGTCGATAGAACCTATCGGGTTTGCGATCTCAGGGCGGACAGTTTTATCATTCTGCTCCTTGTTTGCGCGGCA
>LVAK01000238.1 GCA_001604035.1 Clostridiales bacterium Firm_05 | reverse complement strand
ATGAGCAAATCACTGGGCAATGTGGTCGATCCATTTGTTCTCGGAGAGAGATATGGCCAGGATGCCATAAGATACCACATCCTCCGTGAAATGGCTCTGGGTGCAGACAGCCTCTTCTCCAACGAGATCATGATAAACCGCATAAACTCTGACCTTGCAAACGGCTTCGGAAATCTGGTTTCACGTACAGTCGCTATGGCTGACAAGTATTTCGGAGGAACTCTCCCCACCGAGCGTGAGAGTGCTGAGATAGATGAGGACTTCAAGTCTGTTATACTGGGACTCCGCTCCGCAGTTGACGGCTTTGTTGACGAGACAAAGATAAAGCAGGCTCTTGAGACTATATTCGAGGGCGTTTCCCGTGCAAACAAGTACATCGATGAGACTGAGCCGTGGAAGCTCGGCAAGGACGAGGCTATGAAGCCAAGACTTGCTGCTGTTCTCTACAATCTCCTTGAGGCTATCCGTATAACCTCGGCTCTTCTCGCACCGTTCATGCCTACTATGCTTCCAAAGGTATGGGAGCAGATCGGCGCATCAGCAGAAGATGTTGAGTACGACAAGCTGGACAAGTTCGGCGTGCTTCCTGCAAATGTTACTGTACACAAGGGCGAGATACTCTTCCCTCGTATAGATGTTGACAAGGAGATCGAAGAGCTCAACGCTATACTCGCAAAGAATATGGAGGCTGCAAAAGCAAAGCTCTCCGCAGCCGAAAAAGGCGATGCTCCCGCAGAGCCTATCGAACTGAAGCCAGAGATAACTATCGACGACTTCGCAAAGGTAGAGATAAGAGTTGCAAAGGTAGTTGCCTGCGAGAAGGTCAAGAAGTCAGACAAGCTCCTCTGCTTGCAGCTTGATGACGGTATGGGCGGCCGCCAGGTAGTATCCGGTATCGCACAGTACTATACTCCGGAGGATCTTATCGGCAAGAAGCTCCAGCTCATTGCCAACCTCAAGCCCGTGAAGCTCAGAGGAGTTGACAGCAACGGTATGATATGCGCCGCAGATACACCGGAGGGTATAAAGGTCATCTTCGTGGATGATTCTATCCCTGTCGGCTCAAAGATCCGCTGATAAAAAATAAAGCCATAGCATTTCTGATATTATCGTCAGAAATGCTATGGCCTTTTCGCTTGATAAAGCTTTATGTAATACATACACCAACTCACACTGCCGGATAGGGAGGAACCCAAATGCATCATAATCTATTGTTTGATCTGGATCAGACTTTGCTTGATTTCCACGCTTCAGAGCACCTTGCGCTGAAAGCTGTCATGGAAATGAACGGTCAGACCTTCACAGAAGAGCACTACAATTCGTTCAAGTATATCAACAAAAGCCTGTGGCTCGAATTTGAAAAGGGCATCATCTCCAAAGCCGAGCTTTTCCAGACAAGATTCAGACGCTTATTTGAGGAATGCGGCTGCGATACCGGAAATATGGACCTTCTTGAGATAAACAGCGATTTCATAGATCATATGTCACGGAACGGCGTGCTTATGGACGGAGCGATCGATTGCCTGAAAAAGATCCTGAACACTGTGCCGGACGCAAGGATATTCGTCATCACAAACGGAGTTACAAGAAATGCTTTGGGGCGGATAAATACAACAGGACTGAACGAATATGTATGCGATGTGTTCGTAAGCGACCTGATGGGAGTTTCCAAGCCGGCACCGGAATATTTTGATATTGTGAAAAGAGCTGTCAGCGAGCCTGATGAAAGCTTCATTGTTATCGGTGATTCCCTTACATCAGATATGCTCGGAGCAAAAAACGCCGGCCTTACAAGCTGCTGGTTCATGCCTGAAGGAGATATCAGCGATGCTGTAAAAGAATACTCTATCGACTACACGGCTTCGTCATTTGATGAGCTGTTTGAAGTAATAAAAAAATGGTCATCCTGATGAATTTTACAGCAATAAGCCCCGGAACAGTCAGCAGACTGCTTCGGGGCTGTATCATATGCCGTTATCGTTCTTATAAGAGCAGCATCAGACTCTTATAAGCTCTTTTGGTATCAGGTCATAGTCATACATTACTTCTGAATGGTTGTCAAGCACCAGCTCTTTATTTACAAGCTCGCCTGTCTCACGGTCATAGGAGTCCTTGTATATCTTTGATATGCGGTAGAATTTTCCGTTCTCCTCAGCAAAATGATGATCCTCCTCCGAGAGCTCATAGCGGTACGGGAACGGACGCTGGCTCCTGAGCTCAGCATGAAGCTCCTCCTTATCACACCATACTATAAGCTGTATATTCTGATCGGTATTATTGCGAAAACGGTAGTCTATATAATTGTAGCTCACAGATGTACCGGAGCTGAAAGGCACTCTCTCCCCCTCATCCGGTGCAAGCGCATCGGAGTGACTGTGGAACTCTGTTACCTCAAGAGGACTGTGGAGAACAAGTCTGTGCAGGGTATTGCTGAGATTGCAGAGGCCTCCGCCGATACCGGGGATAAGCTTGCCGCCGATTATGACTCTTCCGTCCTTGAAACCACGGCTCTTTGTGGTCTTTCCAATAGTATGCCAGAAGGAAAATGTCTCGCCGGGACGTATTATCAGCTCATTCAGCTTCACACAGGCAAGGCGTATATTCACAGCCTTGTTGTACTGGAGCCTCATGTCTATTCCTTTCCCGTGCTTGATAAGATGAGAGCCCTGCTCCCACACAAGATTCGGGAGCAGACCGTGCATATAATGCTCAGCAAATTTTTCCTTGCCCATTATATCATGGATATGTCTTACGCAAATTTCCTTCTGTTCCGATATCGCATAGCAGGTCGGGTTTATATCACAGAACAGTTTATCTTTATTCCAGAGCATCGATGATTACCTCTTTGATAGTTATTGTCATTTACATATATTGCCAAGCCCCTTGGCTGAGCGGTCATGCCGCCATATAAACAGTATCAGCTTTTCTATATACCGCTTTTTGCCGATCCAATGCCGGCCGGGAAGCTGAATATAGTGTACGAGAATGCTGGGGATACCGGCTTTATTTGCACCGATGATATCCGTGAAGGTCTGGTCGCCTATGCAGACAGCCTCCCTGCGGCTTACATCCAATAGTCTCAGTGCCTTTTCGTATCCAGTGGTATCGGGCTTTTCTGCATCACATATGTACAGAGTATCTATATTTTTTATAAAGCGCTGTACCCTCTCCTCATCATTATTCGTAAGGAGCAGCGTTTTTAGTCCGGTGCTGTGGATGTGCCTGAAAAGCTCGTCCACCTCTTCATTTGAGTTATCGCCGTGATGTACAAGGGTATTGTCGATATCAAATATCACTGCTTTGAAGCCCATTGCTCTGAGCTTGACATAATCTACCGAAAAAACACTGTCAGCATATGCGCCGGGGTAATACTTCCTAAGAATGCGCCCCATTCCGTCACCTCATCATATGATCGCATACCTTATCGATCTGTTCAGCAAAAGTGCCGGAGAATCTGTTTTCAAAAAAGGCACTGCCTATGGTAAATGACCAGGGTGAGGCTGCTTTCAGTTCATCAAGGCGCTCATAGCTGTTAACGCTGCCGGCTATACACACAGGAGCATTGACCTCTGCAACAAATCTTCTGTTCAGCTCAACAGCATCTCCCGTATATCGGTATCCAAGGAGATCTATGCCGTATGTGCCTTTGCTGATATACTCCTTTGCTTCGGCTATCATCCCGTCAATAGTTCCCTCGAGTACAGATGGTCTTCCGTAAACCTCTCCTACAAAGGGCATATACTTCAATCCGTGCTCCTTACAGAAATTGCTTATCCTTTCCGAGAACATGGTACCCATAAGTATATCACAGCCGCACTGTGCCGCTGTTTGTGCTCCGGCAAGACCTTCCTCCTCGGTATATGCAACTACCTCAAGGGCGGTAGTCTTTCCGCATTCTTTCATGTAAGCGAAAAGCCTTTTCATATCCTCAAAAGGCAGGGGCAGTTCCTTGAATCCCCATATGGCAGCCTTTGAGTTTTTGCATTCCTCAAAAATATCGAATGCATTCAAAACAGTCTGGTCGTTGTATGTAAGCATGACGATCAGTTCAGGATGATCTGACATATATCCACCCGATTCTATATTTATTATAATTTATATCATAACATATAAAATTAACTTTGTCAAATCAAGCAAAACAAATGACAAAGCAGAAGAAATATGTTATAATATGATAGCAACAACAAAAAGGAGTAAACGAATGAACAAATATAAAAAGCTGGCTGTGAATACCGTGATATTCGCTATCGGAAGCTTCAGCTCCAAGATATTCTCCCTGCTTCTCAATAATCTGTATACCCGCCATATCAGTCCGGCAGGATTCTATACAAAAACTCTGCTGGAGACAATGGCGCTTTTCCTGCTTCCGGTATTCACATTCTCCCTTACAGAAGCAATTGTCCGCTACGGACTTGATAAGAACTACAACAAAAAACAGGTCTTTACAACAGCAAGCTTAATAGCACTTTCAGGCCTTGCAATAATGCTCCTTGCAGTTCCTTTGCTGCGCCTGATACCTTTTCTCAGGCCGATCAAGGGATATACCCTGCTGCTGGGGATATATGTGTGTACTTCTGCTATAAGAAGCATTTGCTCACAATTTGTCCGGGCAAGAGGAATGGTCAAGCTCTTTGCACTGGACGGTATCATAACTACATTCACCCTGTTCATATTCAACCTGATCTTCATAGCCGGACTTGAACTGGGAGTAAGAGGCTTTATGATATCAACAATACTGTCAGATGCCTGCTCTGCTATCCTTCTCACGCTTGCAGCAGGACTGGGACGCTTCTTCGATATCAGCAGCTTCAGCCGTCCTCTCGGCAAAAAAATGCTCAGCTTTTCGCTTCCGCTGATACCTACAAGCATCATGTGGATCTTCACCGGCTTCTCCGATCAGATATTCATAGGCAACCTGAAAAGTGATCATGTACAGCTTGGTGAAGATGCTGCCGGAATATACTCCGCCGCCGCAAAGATCCCCAATCTCATATCAATGATATCCACGATATTCTTTCAGGCATGGAATATGTCTGCAATAACCGAAAATGATTCAAAAGACAGGGATATTTTCTATGCCAAGGTCTACAGTGCCTACGAGTCGATACTATTCATAAGCGCTGCCGGGCTGATACTTCTTGTAAAGCCTATATCCGCTATACTCATCAATTACAGCACCTTCCCTGAATACAGCAGGGCTTACCTGTATACGCCCCTTCTGATAGCGGCAGCAGTGTTCACCTGCTTTGACCTTTTCCTGTCAAGCATATATACCGCCACTCAGCATACCAAAAATGCTTTCTTCACAATTCTTTTAGCGTGTATCGCAAATATAATCCTGAATATCTGCATAATACCGGAATGGGGAATACAGGGAGCAGCTCTGACTACATTCCTCAGCTATCTGCTCTGCTACTGTATAAGAATGATCGATGCAAGATACTATGTGCCATTCAGATTTTCCGCAGGCAAAAATGTAATGAATACGGGACTCCTCCTGACAATGTGTGCAGTGGGTATCTTCCGCCCGGCAGGAAATATGCTGTGGCTGACCATGCTGGTAGCAGCGATAGTGTTCCTGAATTACGGAGCTCTGCTGACAACTGTAAAAAAACTGATAAAGAGATAATAATACAAGGCAGTATTCATAATACTGCCTTTACATTATGCCTAATGAGGGTAAATACTTATTGTGAAATATTTACAAAATTATACAAGTGTTCATAAATATCATTTACTTTCACAGATAGCTGTGCTATAATCAAAATGTATAAATATGTAAAGGCGAGCCGGAAAAATAGGCAGTTCTCAGCCCGCCGCCCCCCTCAATCAAAAAGGAGTTTATTATGGCAGAAAAAACAAGATCACTCTCTCAGAGAGCGGTCGCTGTTATTGCTGCCGCATTTGTCATGCTGACAATGATGATGATATCACCAGCTGTCAAAGAAACAAATGCGGCCGGTACAGACCTCTATGTAGGCTATTCCGGCAAAAGCAATAACTTTTCGACCGTACAGGAAGCAGTCAACAGGGCTGCAAGCATCAATCCGACCAGCGAAAGCAGCAGAGTCACTATCCACATCGCTCCGGGTACATACCGTGAACAAGTGGTAGTGCAGACACCTTTCATTACCTTTGTCAACGATGAGCCTTCAAAGGGCGACGTTGTCCTCACATGGTACTACGGCATAGGCTATAAGTACTACAGCGCTAATTCCAAGGGATATTACGATGCAGGACTTGCAAGCTCAAAGTCCTCAAAGAACGTTGCAAACTACCGCTGGGGCGCAACTGTTCAGCTCTGGCCGAAGGCTTCTAACTTCAAAGCAAAGAACATCGTTTTTGAAAACTCATTCAACCGCTATCTCACAAAAGAAGAAATTGCGGACGGTGTTGAATGTACCAATGAGACTCTGACCGTTCAGCGCTACAACGGCGTTGACGTTCAGTCAAAAGCTTATACCGAGCGTGCAGCAGCTCTCTCAGCTGACGCTTCATACTGCGAGTTCCTGAACTGTAAATTCCTCAGCAGCCAGGATACTCTCTATACCGGTGCTTCCCCTCAGTACTATAAGAACTGCCATATAGAGGGCCAGACCGATTATATCTTCGGAGGCAGCAATGCTGTATTCGATTCATGTGACCTGGTATGGAAGGGCTACAGCAGCGGTTCTGTAGGCGGATATATAACTGCCGCAAGATCACAGGGCAGTCCTTATACCGGCTATCTTTTCAATAACTGCAAGGTAGTTCCGAGCAATAACCTTACAGTAACCGCCGGCTATTTCGGCAGGCCATGGCGACAGGATGCACAGGTTATATTCCTCAACACTACCCTTGCAAACGAAAATATGATAAGATCCGAAGGCTGGACTTCTATGAGCGGCGTACAGCCGGAAACTGTTGACGGTTTCAAGGAGTACGGCACAAAGCTCTCAAACGGTTCTCCGGTAAGCACCTACGGAAGAAAAGGACATACCCTTTCAGCTTCCGATGCACAGAGCATAAATCTCACAAGCTATATGAACAACTGGACGCCCTCTTACATGAACGGCTCCGGTAACGAAAACACCAATACAAATATCAGCGATGCAATAACTCTTTGCGGCGGCTGGTATGAGGAAGGCTTTGCAGAATGGGACAGCTCAAAGATAGGCAGCAATGTAAAGGTAAGCTATGCTCTCTCCGGAACCTCCTCATTCACAGCTGTTGACTCAGAGCTTATCAGAGGAAACCGTGTGGATATCCCCGGACTCAAGGGCAATACCAGCTACACAATAAAGATCGAGGGCTCCTCCGGCAGCGCTCAGTGTACTGTAAAGCCTATGTCATTTGACCGTTCAGGCTATGCTCACTGGAATTACAGCTCCGGTGTCGGCGCTTACAATAATGACGGTACGCTGAAATCCGGCGTAACTGTTATCTATGTTACAAACTCAAATAAGGATACCATCAGCTACGGCGGAAAGACAGGCCTTTTCAATATCTTTGCCGCTGATCCCTCAGATGTTGACTTCAGACTTATCGGCAGCATCGATGTTCCTGCCGGTGCAAAGGCAAACGACGGCCAGCAGAATGACGGTTCTAATATGCTTTACATGAAGGGCGGCAAGAACGTTACCGTTGAGGGAATCGGTTATGACGCTGCTCTCAATCAGTGGGGCTTCGATATGAAGCACTCCACAAGCTGCGAGGTACGCAACCTCTGGCTTGGAAAATACCCCGATGACGGTATCTCCATGTCAGGCGGAAGCTCAAGCAAATCCTCACATATATGGGTACATAACAACACTATCGAAAAGGGTTACAACGCCTATGCCGGAAACGGTATCGTTGACGACGATAAGGCTGACGGCGACGGCTCCACCGATATCAAGTGGACAGAATACGTAACTATCTCCTACAATATCTACAAGGACTGCCATAAAACTTCCCTTGTAGGCGGCGGTACTACCCACGAGCAGGACTGGATAACCTACCACCATAACTGGTTCAACAACACCGAATCACGTAACCCTCGTGTCAGAAATGCACACGTTCACAGCTACAATAACTACTTCTACAATAATAAGCAGTACGGTATCGGAGCTTCATACAACTCCAAGGTCTTCTCAGAGGCTAACTACTACGAGAAGACATATCTGCCGCTGGATGCTGT
>LVAK01000237.1 GCA_001604035.1 Clostridiales bacterium Firm_05 | reverse complement strand
CGTGAGATAACAATGGATATGCTTGACGGGCTTGTTCACAAGCAGAGCAGCATAAGCGTATTCAATCTTGCCGATGCGGTTGCTTCATTCAACCGCCGTCTCGCATTTGAAGCACTTGATGAGCTCATGCAGGATAAAGAGAACCGTGGCTCTGTGCTTGCGAATATAACAAATTCATTTCTGGATCTGTACCGTGTGACGCTGGCAAGACAGTCAGGCAGGAGCAGTACAGCGGTGATACAGGATTTTGAGTATTTCAAACGTGGATTTGCCATAGAAAAGCTATACAAAAGCGGTCAGCGGATAGGAACAGCCCGGCTTCATGACTGTCTGAGAATACTGAGAGATACAGCCGAAAAGCTCAATTCCACAGGC
Organism: Clostridiales bacterium Firm_05; assembly: GCA_001604035.1. Taxonomy (GTDB): domain Bacteria; phylum Bacillota; class Clostridia; order Oscillospirales; family Ruminococcaceae; genus Ruminococcus. The sequence continues at coordinate 5,205 of LVAK01000237.1, read as the reverse complement.
GGTGATGAGAAGGTGCTTCTTGAGGAGATGCTGACGGAAATGCTAATGACTAAGAACCAGCGGTGATACGATGATAAAGATAGATCAGGCCATAATAGTTGAGGGAAAATACGACAAGATAAAGCTGGCATCAGTAGTTGACGGAGTAGTGATCGTGACAAATGGCTTCGGCATATTCAAGGACAAGGAAAAACTGGAGCTGATACGCTATTACGCACGCCGGACAGGAGTTATCATACTCACTGATTCCGACAGTGCCGGACGTAAGATACGGGGCTATATCAAGGGGGCTGTGAAAGAAGGCAGTGTCCGGAATGTATTCATCCCTGATATATTCGGCAAGGAAAAGCGTAAGGAAAAGCCTTCTGCCGAGGGAAAGCTTGGCGTTGAGGGCATAGATAAGGATGTGCTTCTTGAAGCCTTTGAGAAGGCCGGCATAAGAGCAGCCGGTGATACAGTTCCTTCCGATATAACAAAGCAAACGCTCTATGAGCTTGGACTGAGCGGAGGAGCTGACAGCAGCAGTATGAGAAAGGCTTTGCAGAAAAACCTTGGACTTCCGTCACTGATGTCTGCCACAGCCCTTGTGGATGTGCTCAGGACTATGACCGACAGCAGCGGACTAAGTGAAATGGTGCGAAAGATCAAGGAGGAAAAGGATGGTATATAGCAGCTTGTTATTTATCTATGGCTTCCTGCCGTTTTCGCTCCTGTTCTACTACATTACACCGAACAGACAGCGTGAAAAGATGCTTCTTTTATTGAGTATGCTTTTCTGCGGAGCAATGGGATTATGTTATCTTGGTCTGATGCTGGCATATACCGTGGTGAATTACACTGCCTGCCGCATGATAGGCAAAAACAGAGGCAAGCCGGCAGCGGCGGTGCCATTTGCGGCAGCGATGATATTTGACCTTGCAGCCATACTGGTATTCCGCACAAAGTATTTTATCGGCTCATATTCCATAATCGGCTGGCCGGAAGGAATATTCCCGATTGGTATATCCTTCGTGACACTTGCAATGCTTGGAACGCTTATCGATGTTTATAACGGCAGGATATCTGAAGAGAAGAGCATATTCAGATTTGCACTGTATGTTATGTTTTTCCCGAAGCTGATAATGGGACCGGTCCTGCGTTACCGCAGCTTTTCAAAGGCGCTTGGCAGCCGCAGGGATGGTCTGAACGAGATAGGGATAGGCATTTCCATATTTGTAAAAGGCCTGTCAAAGAAGGTCATAGTGGCTGACAATCTCTATATGCTTTATAAGGCAGTCCGCAGTGTAGATCCGGCAGATATGTCGGCAATGACAGCATGGCTTGGTATAGCAGCATTCCTGCTTAGCCTTTATTTTACCATGTCAGGCTTTTCGGATATGGGAGTCGGACTGAGTCATTGTTTTGGTATGAGACTGCCGCAGTGCTTCAGCTATCCATTATTCAGAACGAAGATAAGGTATTTTGCAGCAAGGTGGCATATGCAGGCTATGCACTGGTTCAGGCATTACATTACAAAGCCGCTGTCATCATTCAGCCGCAGCAGAATCTTTCGCCGCTGCATATATATCCTCTCCTGGGGCGCATTCGGATTCTGGTACAGATTTGATATGAACGGCATAGTCTGGGGAATTATTTTAGCAGCAGCCATAATTGTGGAGAATCGCTTTTCGAAGCATAGGCTTCTTGCTGTGACAGGAGTTATATACACCTTTATCATAACAGCATTTGCTGCTGTATTCCTTGCCTGTGACAGTATTTCAGATTCACTGAGATATATTTTCGCAATGCTTGGCGGAAACAAAATGTTTGCAGACAGTCTTGGATTTTATTTGTTCAGATATTATGTTGTCATACTTCTTGTTGCCATGTATGCCTCTACGGATCTGTTCAGGAATATGCTTATCCGATCCGGAAAGACACGTTTCCGCACAGTCATAGCCGCCTCCGCACCGCTGATCGTGCTCACATTTGCAGTACTGTGTACTATCCTTCTTTCATACAGCGGAAGTTCGGGAATGATAATTATGAAGCTATAGGGAGGTGCAGATATGAATGAAAGAGTGAATAAGTTTACAGCAGTAATAATGCTCGGTTTTATCTGCATTTTCTCAGCCGCAATGCTTTTGGGAGGTAAGGAGAGCTTTTCCGTCGATGAGAACAGAGAGCTGACGGAAATGCCTGAGGTGAGCGCTTCCTCTCTGATCAACGGCAGCTTTACCGAGCAGCTAAGCAGATATGCAGCCGATCATTTCCCGGCCAGGGAGAAGCTTATAGCGATCGATTCAAGGATACAGGCCGAACTGAGTGAGAAGATCGTCAACGGAGTATTTGTTTCCGGGGAAAGGCTGCTTGATACCGGAGCAGCAGACAGACCGGATACCGAAAAAAGTGCTGAGGCGATAAACAGTTTCAATGACTCATATAACGGTGCAGTATATTTTGTATGCGTTCCCACATCCGCCGGAGTATACAGCGAGACGCTTCCGCCGTATATGCAGAAAAACACTGAGAGCCGGCAGATATCCTCACTTTACAGCAACCTCAGTGCGGATATCAGGAAGATCGATGCATATAATATACTTAAAATGCTGAATGACAGCTATATCTTCTATCGCAGTGACAGCAAATGGACGAGCTATGGAGCTTACTGTGTGTACAGAACAGTTATCCAGAAGCTGGGGTTCAGTCCTACGGCCTATGATAAATACACCATAGACCATGTTGAAAATGACTTCAGAGGAGACCTGTATCACCGTTCGGGATATGCCGGTGTCAAGGCAGATATAATGGATATATACCGCTGCAAGGGCGATACAAATGTTATAAGCTGTACAGGCCGTGACGAGAGAGGAAATATTTACAAGAGACATCTCTTTGACAAGGCGGAGCTGGATTCTTCGTACAAATACAATATGTATCTTGGAAAACCTCTTCCGCTTGTGAAGGTAAAAACCAATGTAAACAACCAGAGAAAGCTGCTTGTGATAACAGACAGTTTCGGTTCCTGTTTTGTTCAATTCCTGACGCAGCATTACAGTGAGATAACGGTCGTAATGCCGTCGGAGATAAAGGGAAGTGTCAGGAATATGGTCGATCCCGGAAAATTCGACCAGACGCTGTTCCTGTTTGGAATAGACAGTATGTCTGACAGCAGTATATTTGAAAAGCTGAACTGAAAGGAGTATGTATATGAAAGCACTGGTTACCGGAGCAACATCAGGCATAGGAAAAAAGATAGCGGAAAAGCTCAGTGAAAGAGGCTGGGAGCTTATCCTTACCGGCAGAAATGAGACTATGCTTCTTGAGATGAAGGAAAAGCTTGGCAATACCGAGATCATTGCCGCAGATCTTTCACAGAGAAGCGATGTAATGAAGGTATATGAGTTCTGCCGTGAAAAGAACATAGATATGCTTGTAAATAGTGCAGGCTACGGTCTGTTCGGACGCTTCGAGGAGACTGACCTTGATGATGAGATAAATATGATAAACGTAAACATCACAGCTCTTCATATTCTCACAAAGCTGTTCCTGCGTGATTTCAAGAAGCGTGACAGCGGCATCATACTCAATGTGGCATCGGCTGCCGGATTTATGGCAGGTCCTCTGCTCAGCTCATATTACGCATCAAAGAATTATGTGCTTAAGCTTTCCATAGCAATATATGAGGAGCTAAGGCGAGCAAAGTCAAAGGTAAGGATAACTGTCCTCTGTCCCGGGCCGGTAGATACAAATTTCAATGAACGTGCAGGAGTATCCTTCAGTGCGAAGCCTATAACGGCAGACTATGCGGCAGAATATGCCATAAAGAAGGCGCTGGCAGGAAAGCTCTTTGCAGTTCCGGGACTTTCGATAAAGGCAGCGGTCATAGGACAGAGGTTTGTACCCAGCAAGCTGCTTGCTGCCATAACCTACAACGTTCAGCAGGCAAAAAAGAAGTCCGGAAGCAATGAAAGGGCACTCGATAAATGAGGGACATAAGCTACCGTGTGGCATTGGGCGGTATAGTCTCCGCCCTGTGCCTTGTTACAATGTTCCTTGCCGGGATAATACCGGCGCTGTACATACTTCTGCCGATGGTAGCAGGAGTGCTGATGATGATAATATCAGTAGAGGTCAGCAGGGGATGGGCACTGCTCACGTATCTGTCGGTGAGTCTGCTTTCAATGATAATAACCTTTGATAAAGAAGCGGCACTGATATTCATACTTGTATTCGGACATTATCCTATATTGAGAGAGTACATAAAGAAGATGAAGCCGAAGATAATATGCTGGCTGCTGAAATTCATCCTTTTCAATGTAAGCATAATCTGTTATTTCTATGTGACGGTATACATATTCGGACTGGATGAGATGCTTGATGAGTTTGATGATTTCGGGCGCTATGGGGCATATTTTATGCTGGGACTTGCAAACGTCCTCTTCCTTCTCTATGACCTTAACCTTGATAACATATACAGGATATACATAAAAAGACTTGCTCCGAAATTCCGGAAGAAAAGGTAAGATGTACCGCACATATAGCGGTACATCTTTTTTTTAGAAAAATGTTATGTTTTCCGATCAGTTTTACAATAGATATATTGACAGCACAAATAAATGCATTTATAATAGCTCTAAGGCGGTGAGAAAATGACGCATGAAGAATTCCGGAGCAGGATCAGGGTATCTTCTGAGACTGCACATAAGGAATTGTTTGAAGAATACTGTAACTACGTGTATACGATAGTATACAACCGGCTCAGGAGCTGTATGAGCCGTGCGGATATAGAAGAATGTGTCTGTGATGTATTTGCGGATGTGTACATATACTACGATGATTCAAAGGACATAACCGGAGATATTTCCGGATTTATCGGTACTATAGCAAGGCGAAAGGCAGGGGAGCTCTATAAGCGGAGCGCTCTGCGTACAGAAAGTATAACGATAGACGATGAAGAAATATCCGGTATAGGTTCAGATCAGAATATTGTTGAGGAGGCGGAAAAGAATGAGTGCCGCCGGATGATACTGGACAATATCAGAGCGCTTGGAGAGCCTGATTCAACTATAATAATCCAGAAGTATTACTACGGATGCAGCGCAAAGGAAATTGCAGATATGGTATCTCTGACGCCGGAAAATGTAAGAGTCCGCAGCGGCCGTGCTGTAAAAAGGTTAAGAGAAATGCTTGAAAAAGCTGGAATATCTTTGTAAGGAGGAAGGA
>LVAK01000236.1 GCA_001604035.1 Clostridiales bacterium Firm_05 | reverse complement strand
CTGGATTCAGTCATAGCTGCATCGGCAAGAACAGCAAGGCTGAATTCACCGAGGATAGTTTTCGTTATGGGAGCAAATGACGGAGATTTCCCCAACAATGTCAGCGTTCACGGACTGTTCTCAGAGAATGACAAGCTCAGGCTGTCAAAGAGCGGCATTGAGATATCCCGTCCGCTGTCAGACCTTATTGCATCGGAAAGGCTGATAGTGTACAAGTCGCTTTCAGCAGCCTCCGAGCGGTTTTATATTACCTATCCGCTGTCAGATCTGTCCGGACAGGCAAAATATCCTGCACCGCCGGTTGATCAGATACTTTCCATGTTCGGAAAGGAGGTTCTCGTCACCGAGCAGGATATCCCTCCGCATTATTATGGTGTTACCATGCATTCCGCATTTTACCACTATATGCAGGAGCGGAACAGTGATTCTGTATCGGTGGCTTCACTGAAAAAGATACTTATGAGCGAGCCGGAGTACCGACGCAGGACAGCGTATGTCCTCAGCAGGTCGGGCTACACTCAGGATTTCCATGTGGATACAGAGATAATACAGAAGCTTAAAAGCTTTGAGCCGCTGAGACTGTCACCGTCGAATCTGGAGGAGTACGACCTCTGTCACTTCAAATATTTCTGCAATAAATGTCTCAGGCTCCAGACCTGTGAGAAGGTGGAGCTGGATGCAAGGATATCCGGCGAGCTCATACACGAATGCTTCAGGAGCATACTTGGTTCAAGATCCAAAAATGACTTCGTGACAATGTCCTATGATGAGATAAAGGGGGCGATCAGCCGCTGCGCCGATAAGTACCGCACCGATAAACTGGCAGGCGAATTCGGAAAGAATGCCAGATTTGAGCTGATGTACAATAAGCTGACAGAGCGCCTTGGAGATGTTATGCTCCATACTCAGCACGCCCTGATGAACACTTCATTCGTTCCGGATAAATATGAGCTGGATCTGAGGAAAAATTCTCCGGTGGTGCTGCGCTTCGGCGGAGACAAGAAGCTGTTTTTCGGCGGTATCATAGACCGTGCTGATGTGTGTGATATCAACGGCGGAAGATACCTGCGAATCGTTGACTACAAGAGCAGCCGCAAGACCATAACTCCTGAAACGCTGGCCGGTGGAGTAAATCTCCAGATGCTGCTGTACCTTTTTGCTTCTACCGATAACGGCGGTATCTATGAGGACTGCCGTCCGGCAGGAGTGCTCTATTCGCCAATACAGCTCAGCGAGGTGAAGCTTGAGCCTCACCGCATCGAGGGCAGGAATGAGCCGGTCATAGAATCCGGTCTCAGGACCAGCGGACTTGTGCTGGAGGATATGGATGTTCTGGAAGCTATGGAGACAGGCGTTGAGGGCAGATTCATCCCTGTCAAGCTTACAGCCTCCGGAGAGATTGACCGCCGCTCCTCAGGATGTATATCAGGCGAAAGTATGGGCAGGCTAAGGGACTACGTGTACAGCGAGCTTCGTGAAATGGCAGAATCGCTGCTTTCCGGAGATGCCGAGGCGGTACCGCTGATAACAGGAAAGGATAAGCCCTGCGATTTCTGTGAGTACGTTAATATATGCGGCAATTCAAAAATGGAAAGATACAGGCTGCCCGAGGCGGAAAAGCTTGCTGAGGCAGAGGAGATACTTGGCAAAAAGGATAAGGGAAGGAGGATGGACTGATGGCATGGACAAAACAGCAGGAGGCTGCGATAAACGCAAGAAATTCGTCAGTAATAGTCTCTGCGGCAGCAGGAAGCGGCAAGACCGCAGTTCTGACAGAGCG
>LVAK01000035.1 GCA_001604035.1 Clostridiales bacterium Firm_05 | reverse complement strand
GAGCCGGTCAGTGTAAGTATTCCTGTAGCTTCTGCACCAAGCCGCTGGGCTATAAATGAATTTAAAAACAGTGACGCTGTATCAAGAAATAGCTGCATTGCCGTTAGTAGCAGTGTATCACGTATTATTCTGCTCTTTATCCGCACGACTTCCTCCCCTTTCCATATATTGAATGATATGAGGAAGTGCGTCGTAAAATGACAAAAGCGGATGAAAAACATCCGCTTTGAGATCATTTTTTTAGGAGTCTTTGCAGCATTACTGTGCGGCACTCTTTTTCAAGCTTGTCATCCAAGGGCGTGAGAGTTACTTTTTCACCACTGCTGCGGCTAAGACAGTATTCTATCATATAGTCTGTTATCTCAGGATTTTTCGACAGGCACGGACCGTGAAGATATGTTGCGATGACATTTTTTTCGCAATATCCTTCGTTTTCACTTTTTGAGCAGTTTCCGTTGCCATAGAGCACCTTGCCGAACGGATTTTTTACTCCCTGAGTCTGGCCGCCATGATTTTCAAATCCTACAACATTTACAGGAGTACCCGTAATATCTGTCTTTATGACGATATTTCCTATGCAGCGTTTTCTGCGGCTGTTGGGGGCAACTGTATAATAATCAAACAGTCCAAGGCCTGGAATATCGTTTCCGTCTGCATCCCGGTAATATTTACCCATGAGCTGATAGCCGCCGCATATAAGGAACAGGAAAGTTCCACCCTTGTAGGCCTTAGCTATCCCCTCTTTGCATTTAAGCAGATCGGCTGAAATATGCTGCTGTTCAAGATCAGCGCCGCCGCCTATATAAATAAGGTCATATGCTGAGAAATCCGGCATAGGAGAATCAATGGAGTATTTGTCGATGATACATTCTATTCCACGCATTTTGCAGCGATAGGAAAAAACTTCCATATTTCCGCTGTCTCCGTAAAGATCAAGCATATCAGCATACATATGAAGAATTTTTATTGTACTCATTCTGTCTTTCCTCCGTTTCTGCTGATATAACGTTTAAGCGCAGCTCTTGTAGGCTGAACCGCAGTATAGTTTGCGATAACAAATTTTCTTCCGGGAGTTTTAGCAAGCTCATCTACAGCCTTGTCAAGATCAGGACGAACAACGATATTCGCCTGATCATAGCCTGAGCATTTTATTCTTACAGCTATATCATAGGCTCTTGTTCCGGAGGTCACTACTCTTGTTACACGCTCAAATATACTGAAATTGATATCCCATATCCATGATACATCAAGTCCGTCAGCAACATTGTCGTTGAGAACGAAAAGGAGCTCCTTTTCACCCTTCATCTCATTCATTACACGAAGCGTCATATTTGCTCCTACAGGGTTCTTGGCAAGATTGAGAGTTGTCTTGCGGTCACCGAGCATAAAGCTCTCCATACGGCCATTTTTGACCGTATACGAGGATATGACACTGTCGACAATATCCTGCCTGATATTATAGATCTTTGCTGCACCTGCAACGGCTGTCATATTATAAACATTGTATATACTGTTGAGTTTGGGCGAGAAGGTATGGCCGTCAGCAGTGAACACCGGCTTGTCAAGGTCTATATCGCTTGCAGTGATATATGGCTTGTAATTGCCGAATCCGCATTTGGGACAGTGGAATTTTCCGATATGAGAATACTGATAGTAGTCGTATTCGAGAGTTTCGCCGCAGAACGGGCAGAATCTTCCTTCTGAAGCTTCAAAGACAGTTTTTGTTGCAAAATCATATGGCTCAGCGTGAAAGTATTTCACGTTCTTGTTGTCGGGATTTGCTCTTCCGAGACGAGCTGTATTAGGATCATCTCCGTTGAGGAGCAGGTTTCCATTGAATGTCTTGCAGAAGCCGTTTATCTTCTGTATAAGGGTTTCCATTTCGCCGTTTCTGTCAAGCTGGTCACGGAAAAAGTCGAGTACGATCAGCGTTTCAAGTTTGAGCTGGGAATATACGACCGGAACGTGTGATTCATCGGTTTCAAGAATAAGGTAATCCGCCTTAACTCTTCCTTTCATATCACAGTGCCTGAGCAGAAGTGAACAGATACCTGTATCAAGATTATTTCCCTCACGGTTTGTAATGATCTTTTTCCCACTGCGCTCAAAGAGCTGGGCGATACAGTTAGTAACGGATGTTTTTCCGTTTGTACCTGTGACAGCTATTATCGGACAGTCCACCTTGAACATTGAGACGGCCTTGTGGCGGGAAATATGCCAGAGAACTATTCCTGGCAGATTTCCTGCATTTCGCTTCATCAGATGAAGCATTTTAACTATTATTTTTCCTATAAGAATCTGTAGTCTTTTCAATTTTATCCTCCGGATATAATGTATTCATGTAAGCGGTAATGGTATTAGCTTTCATTGTAGCTTACCTTGCCGTCATCACCAAAGCTGATATAGCCTTTTCCCTTTGCCTGACGAATGCCAAGTGCGAGTGATGTCTCAAGGGCAGGTGTGATCCTTGTAAATCCAAAAAGATGAGCAGTTTCACGGAGCAGATCGTCTCGCTGCATTGCTATCTGACGTGACATAATAAGCTTTATTCCATGAGCAAGCTCCTCCGGTGGAATATCAGAAGCATCACGGCGTTCACTTTCTCCGGTAATGGCCCTGCATTTCTCGTAGTTTTCAGGATCTTGTTCGCTAAGCCATACAAATTCAGTTTCACCGGCTGAGGTGATTTTTGCATCTGATTTTTCCAGAGCAGAGTCAAAGGTCTTTTTCATTGTAGCTCCTGGTCTTGTGATGCCCCAGCAGGCAAACACTTTTTTAGCCAGAAGTGTACGGCTGACAGGTGCTTCTGCTTTAAGCACATCGTTTATGCACTTTACGATCTTGTTTGAATTTGCCTCAGTAAAGCTTTCAGAGGTGCCTGTTTCATTCACCTTGAATGGTATATAAGTATCGCACATATCACTGAGCTGCTTTTCTTCTTCTTTTTCAAACACTATTTCCTGCTTAGGCTTAGGTGCTTCTTCTGAAGGCTTTTCAGGAGTGCGGTATTTTGATACAGCATTATCGATCTCGTTCTTTATCTTTTCAAGAACTCTGTTCTTGTTGTCGAGCCAGTCGAGCATATATACACTCATAACGTTCCAGCCAAGGCCTTTGAGGACAGCAGGCTGTGAGAGTGTTCTGTCGCTTGCTGTACCATTCTGGAAGTGAGAAAGACTGCCGCAGTTTATGCCCATGATGTATGTATCAGGCTTATCAGGATTGCAGACTGCAACATCTATCTTATAGTCGGAGCATCCAACATTAGTCTTGCAGGTATAACCGATCTTATTCAGTTCAGCAGCAACTACCTGTTCAAATCCGTTGTTTGAAGTCTGAGAGCTGCTGCGTACAGCAAGAGCGCTTCTTCCCTTAGCAGCAAATTCAAGGAATCCTTTAAGTCCTTCAACACCGTCTGAACGAGTTCTTGAAAGGTCAATCTGGTCAGGGGTAATAACTGAGAATACGATCATTTTTACCTTTGATCTGGATATCGCAACATTAAGTCGTCTCCATCCGCCGTCACGGTTCAGCGGACCGAAGTTCATTGAAACCTTGCCTTCCTTGTCGGGACCGTAGCCGATAGAGAACATTATAACGTCACGCTCATCACCCTGTACATTTTCAAGGTTTTTGATAAGGATGGGTTCGTACATCTCATTTGCCCATTCTTCAAGCTTTGGATCCTGTCTGAATGCATCCATGAGCATATCATCGATAAGATTCTGCTGCGGCATACTGAATGTAACGACACCGATACTGAGCTTCCTGAGCTCGGGATCAGCCAGCCGGCGGCAGATCTCCTCCACGATGGCCTTTGCCTCAGCTTTGTTCTGCTTGGTAGAACCCTTATCATAGTAGCCTTCAACGTGTACCCAGCTTACTTCTGAGATCTGATCATCAGGGGACGGGAAGGTAAACAGCTTGTTATCGTAATATTTTGCATTACTGTATGCAATAAGGCTCTCGTGCTTTGAACGGTAGTGCCATAACAGATGCTTCTGCGGCATCGAAAGTGCCAGACAGTCATCCAGTACGCTTTCAAGATCCTCTTTTTCATAGTTCTCTTCATCTACCTGATTTGATGAGAAGAAGCTTGTAGGCGGAAGCTGTTTAGGATCTCCAACAACGATAACGTTTTCGCCTCGTGCTATAGCACCGACAGCCTCACAGGTCGGGAGCTGTGAAGCCTCATCAAATATAACGAGATCAAATTTCGGATATGAAGGATCGATATACTGTGCAACGGATATCGGGCTCATAAGCATAACAGGACACATTCTCCGGAGCAGGTTCGGGATACTGTCGAACAGTTTGCGGATCGACATCATTCTGCCGTTGCTCTTTATCGCCTTCTGAAGTATTCCTATCTCAGAGCTGCCGGCAGCAGATCCTGCGGCAGGAATTTTAGCGGATAATTCAGCAACAAGTTCCTGCATGGAAAGCGCGGTGAAGTTATCCTGAGCTTCGCCGAGACGTCTGACAGTATCCTCAAAGAGCGTACCCTGGAATCCGGAAAGGATAGTGCTCCTTGATATCACACTTGTTACCATTGCCTTGCTTACGTCACAGTCATATGCAGCTATCAGCTGGTCACTGGGAACTGTTCCGTCGAGGAAGGCCTCAGCGACGTTATCTATGCCATATTCAGTCAGCTTGCCGCAGATATTGACGATACCGCTCCATTCCTTAAGCTGTGGAAGAGCTCTTGTAACGGCATCAGCTTTATCGGCAGCAAAAGCAGCCCATTCTTCACCGGAATAGAGCTTTTCAGGTATAACTGAGAAATCAGTCTGCAATTCTTTTGTGCATTTGTCCAGCGCAGAATAATCAGCGAGAAGTTTTTCGGAGATATCTTTATTGTCAAGCTTCTTTGCCGGATCGCCGAATCTATCGCAAAGACCGTCGATCAATTTTAGCTTTTGTTCGCCGCTGAGAGGCGAAGCGTATATCTTTTCACGAAGCAGCTGCGAAAGTTCTGATGAAGCGGCCAATGCAGTCCAGTCTGTATCTTCGCCAAGCCACAAAGGTGCAAACAAGCTGGTAACATCTGACGGAGCCTCTTTTACTGAGCGGCTCAGTTCACCGAGGCGGTTTAGCTTTTCATAGTGTCCGACGATATTCTGTTTTGTTACAGTACCGGATGATTTAGAGTGTGCGGCAAGTTCATTAACGAGCTTCTTGCTCTTGAAAAATTTGGACACGAACCATTTGCTCTGTGCCGTTTTCCAGTTGACGAGGGCGCCGCTGCTGTCGAAAGCAAGTACGGACGGTTCAAACTTGTCCAGAACTTCTGCTTTAAGATCTGCAAGCTCTTTTCCGTTTTCAAGGAGCTCAGCTGCCTTTGATTTGTGAAGTTCCCAGTTGTTGCCAGAGAGGATGCCGCTGAGGATATAGCCTTCTCCGTAAGCTTCTGAAATGATCTCAGACACTGCTTTACATTGCTGATAATTAAGCAAAGCTCCTCCGCACATGGCAGAAAGCTGAGAGTTATCTTTTTCTGCTGCTGCGAGGCAGGCTTTGAGCTCTGATAATTTTGCCTCGAATTTTCCTCTTGTTTCAGGAGCGCAGGAAGTGATGCGGCATATATTGAGCGGAGTTGCGGTCACATCACCGAATTCATTTCCGGCAGCCGCAAGGCTTTCAAGAGTTTCACGCCACATTGTGTAAGAACTTTCGCTCATTGAATCGAGCTGTTCAGTTGTAAAGCTGAACTTTCCTCCGGCCTTGGAATTGTTCTCGTATCTTACTGCTGCGTCATAGAGTGAACAGCCAAAATTTCGCTTTTTATGGATCTCTTCCATTGTCTGGTCAAGTTCCTGGCGCATTGCATATATTTTTTCGGCCTGAGCCTTATAATCCTGAGGATGCTTTACTTTACCGACGTTAAGTGTATCTTCAAGCTGCTTGAGTACAGCTCTTTTCTGTGCCTTATTTGAGTGGAGCTCAAGGCAGAACGGCCCTAAGCCGACCTTGTTGAGCCTTTTTTCAACAACTGATAAAGCAGCCATTTTTTCTGCTACAAAGAGAACGGATTTTCCCTGATACAGAGCGCTTGCGATCATGTTGGTAATAGTTTGAGATTTTCCGCTTCCTGGAGGGCCGTGAAGAACAAAGCTTTTACCCTGTGAAGCTGCATATACAGCAGCCAGCTGTGAAGAATCGGCGCTAAGCGGCACTGTAAGATCGGATGGTTTTACTTTTGCATCAAGATCAAGCGGAGATATATACAGATCATCCCCGGCCCACTCAGTTTTTCCGGATATAAGGCTTGCGACTACTTTATTCTTTGCAAGCTCGTCTGCACGGTTGCGGATATCGTTCCACATGATGAAACGGGTGAAAGAGAACTGGCCGATGAATGCGTATTCTTCAATATCCCAGCGTTCCTTTGCCATAATTCCCTGACGGATAGTGCTGAAAATAAGTTTAAGATTGACGCCGTTCTCATCCTCTGGAACAGGATCAAGCCCCTTTATATCTATACCAAAGAACTGCCTGAGCATTTCAAGCATAGTGATGTTGACCTGAGTGTCTTCATCACGGATACGGATCGTATAGGATTTTTCCTGAACCTTGCGGACGATGTCGATAGGGACGAGCACAAGCGGCGCATATCTTGCCTTATCGCTTTTATCCGTTTCAAACCAACGAAGGAATCCAAGTGCCAGATAAATGGTGTTGGCGCCATTTTCCTCCATGCTGACCTTAGCTTGCCTGTGGAGCTTCTTCATAAGTTTTTCAAGGTCGCTGTCTTTAAGGAAAGTACGGAGACGCTTGCTTTTGAACTCAGATTCAGAAACCGCAGTTATGAGATCCTTGGCATTTTCTATCTCATATATCTTGCTGTCTGATATTTCAAGCGTCATATCATTTGGCATAGGCATGACCTTGAATTCTTCACCTTTTGACATTTCGTCTTCAAGCAGACCGAGATCACTGGTCATAAGCTGTACGCTCATTGAGGTCGGACGGAAGTTGAGAAGGCTGTTTCTCAGGCTGAGATCAAGCAGTTTTCTCTCCCAGATAACCTGCTTTGTTACTTCTCTTGCTTCAGCCTGTGGGAGAATATCGCCAATGATTTCCAGTTCGTTTGGGGCAGAGGTTATTTCGGATTTTTTTCTCTCGCCGTAGTCGATGGCCTTGAAGGTGCCGTTTTCAGATATTCTTGACGGTATCGGTCTTATTCCGCTGGAGCGTGTTCTTTCGATGTCTATTGCGAATATGAAATCTGCCGGATCGCTGAGATGCTCAGCAGCGTGCTTCTCGGCGGAATCGAATTCGACGTTTTTTCCTGCAATGAAATCTGTACATTCGATCACACTCATCGCATCTATTCCGTGTGCTATGCGCTTTGTTATAGCTGCACAGTCGAATTGCAGACAATCGGGAAATGTTTCATTTTCGAGCCAGCATCCTGCAAAGGCGTGGCCGTTTATTATAACGAGCAGAGGATTCAGACCGACCGATTCCATGCATGAGCAATACAGTACGGCAAGGTCGATACAAGTACCTGATTTTCCTTCAAGAACTGCATCCGGAGTTCTTACACGCTGTGCTTCTTCAAAGCTTGCCGGAGGCATAGTGTATGCGATATTCTGCTCCTGCAAAGCTGCATATATAGCTCCGATCTGCTGTTTCACGATGTTCGGATTTCGTGTCTGATATCCGGTAAATGAAGGAGAGCCTGTCCATTTCTGGAGATAGAGGCTTGCTGCTGAAACAACTTCCTGTATCTTCGGATGATTGGGTGTTACAAAAGCTGCTGCGGTTTCGGGCATAAAAAGAACACCTGTCCACTGATCGTATGCAAGAAGCTCTATACTCATCGCCTGGGAAGACAGCACTTCCTCCCCTTTTATAGCTTCAACGATCACATTGCCTACCATTTTTTCTGTAAGTCCGAACAGGAATTCAGGCTTAAGAACTATATTTATCGGTGAGATATCCACCGGCTGATCTGGTTTAAGTGTTACAGGAGCCGATTCGTATTTAACTGCAAAATCCGGTTCAAAACTAATTCTGATCCTTACATCAGACAGATCGTTTTCAGTCGTATTTGTAAGAACGATATTTCGGAATACCGGAACATAATTCTGCTGCATAGCGAAATTGATTTTTGCTGTGATAGTGCCGCTTATTCTGATCTTATCATCCATGGTATACTCCTTCCTGCCTTATGGCTGAACATACTTATACATAATATATAATACCACACTTTGTCATATTTTACAATATTTTTTCATAAAAAATACGGTATCATATAAGATACCGTATTAATATCACTTATTTTTCTGGACGATTATTCCGCCGGTCTTGAAAATGCTTTCCTCAGGGATCACACCACGAACACAGCTTGTTGGGTAGATATTTGAATTTCGGCCGATGATCGTTCCGGGATTCAATACGCTGTTGCAGCCTACTTCAACATAGTCTCCAAGCATAGCTCCTATCTTTTTTATGCCTGTTTCGAGCTGTTCATCATTTGATTTTATAACAACGTTCGTTTTATCGGATTTAACGTTGGAGGTTATCGAGCCTGCACCCATATGTGACTTGTAGCCGAGAATACTGTCACCGACGTAGTTATAGTGCGGAGTCTGCACGTTATCAAATAAAATAACATTTTTGAGCTCAACGGAGTTGCCTACAACGCAATTTGAGCCTACAAGTGCGCTTCCTCTTATAAATGCACAGTGACGGACTTCGGAATTTGCACCGATTATACATGGAGCGCCTAAATATGCCGAGGGAAATACCTTTGCCGTCTTGTGTATCCATACATTTTCTGACGTATTATCATACTCCTCGGGGGAAAGCTGATTTCCGAGCGAAATGATCATATCGCTGATACCTTTCAGAGCTTCCCAAGGATAAGTAAAACTGCTGAGATAATCAGCAGCAGCAGTATGAGAAAGATCAAAAAGATCAGTTATCTTTACATTTTTCATTTTAAATACCAACTCCTGAATATAACACCATTTGATAAACATATACATAATTATACTATCATTTAGCAAGATTGTCAATAAAAATACAGCTTTTTGCTATAATTTTGATTTTTTACTTTACATTATAGCGGGTTTATGATAAAATTAAATATTATGAAAACACGGATATATCGTATAAGATAAATGATGCTGCTGATGATTTATTATATTCAGTCTGTATCAAATTAATGAAAGTGTGTGGAATATGAAAGAAAAGATCATTAGTTTTCTGAAAAGCCCATCCCTTGCACTGGGACTTTTTATCCTGGCAATGCTTGCTGTATTGTGGGCATATGGGGCAAGGAAAAATCCTGAAGGGCCGGTCGGCAATACAGATTCTGTAATTGCAAGGGCCGATATCAACACAGAATCAGTTTCGCCCAGATCTTTATCAACATCTCGTACATCAGCCGTTACATCAAAGGCGGTGACCACCTCGTCAACAACAACTACATCGACTACAACAACTGAGACTACTACTACCGTTGCTGTAACAACAGAAGCTGTAACTGCTGCTGCAGAGCCTGAGAATGAACCAGCTCCTGAGCCGCAGCCTGATGAAACAACTCCAGAGAACAATACACCTTCTCCGGGACAGCCTTTGTCACCATATCTCTATGCCGGAGTTTCTCCCAACAGCGCATTTTATCAGGAAAGACTTGCGATCGCCGGAGATTCTATAGCTTCCGGATATCAGATATACGGATACATTCCTTATGGGCATAATATTGCCAAGGAATCCGTTGGCTTATGGAACTTGGGACAGAACACATTTAATTTTGGCTATGGTAATATGAGTATGGTCGATTCAGTTGCATATATGCAGCCAAAGCTTGTTATGATCTCTATAGGTATGAACGATCTTCCTATGAAGGATCCTGCGTGGTTTGCCGGCTTGTATTCAGATCTTGTCGATCAGATGATAGCGGTTGATCCTGATGTTAACATAGTGTGTGCGGGCATCACTCCAGTTGCAAGCTATGTTACATACAGCACTAATGAGAATATCAGGAATTTCAATGCTGCTGTTGAGAATATGGTCGCCGAGAAAAACTCGTCACAGATCTATTATTTTGATGCGTATTCTGTTCTTGCGGACAGCGGTTCTCTTGCACTTAATTCCAAATATTCAGCCGGTGATGGAATACATATCACATCTGCAAGCTACGGTGATCTGCTGACAGCATTGTTCAATTTCCTTGATACTACACCTGTGATGGAGAATATCCAGAACTCAGAAGGACAATAAATTAAAGGCTGCTGTAATAATTACAGCAGCCTTTTTATCATGTATTTTTATCTACTTCATGGAATTTCTTAAGGTTTCCGATCTTTTCGTTTCTCTCATCGAGAACTTTTTCAACCTCAGACCATTCAAGTCCCTGATTTGCACAGAGTACCATGATGTGATACAGAAGATCATTTATTTCGTTTGCAAGTTCGTTGTTGTCCTTGTTTTTAGCGGCGATAACAGTTTCAGTTGCCTCTTCTCCTACCTTCTTGCAGATCTTATCTACACCCTTTTCAAACAGGTAGCAGGTGTATGAATTCTCAGCAGCAGTACCATTTTCAAACTGCTTTTTTCTTTCCTTGATAACTTCAAAAATCTCTTCGTAAACTGTCATTATTCATTCTCCTTGTTATTATAAATTTCATTGAAGAAGCAGCTATAGCTGCCGGTATGGCAGGCTACTCCGGTCTGCTCAACGTTTACGAGCAGGGTATCATTGTCGCAGTCGCCATAAATTGAGACAACTTTCTGTACATGACCTGATGTGGCTCCCTTGTTCCAGTATTCCTGACGGGAACGGCTCCAGAACCATGTGTAGCCTGTCTCAAGGGTTTTTTTCAGGCTCTCCTTGTTCATGTATGCAAGCATGAGAACAGTTTTTGTATTGACCTCGTAGCATATTGCAGGGATAAGTTCTCCCTTTACAAAGAATTTGTCAAGGTCATTGATATCTATTTTTACCATGAAGACTCCTTATCCTATCCACCAATGGGGAGTTAATTCACCCATTGTGATCGTTTCGCCGGTCTTGTAGTCCAGCATTATTTCGATATCCTTGTATGTATCGGGCATCAGCTGTACCATAAGCTCTCGGCAGGCTCCGCAAGGACCGCATTTCTTTTCGTTTGGAGCTATGCATAGCACCCTTTCGATTTCCTGTTCGCCATTTGTTACCATATTGAATATCGCATTCCTTTCAGCGCATATTCCGAGAGTTGAACAGGTATCTATACATACACCAGTATAAATTTTCCCCGATTTGCTTAGCACAGCCGCTGAGACCTCGCCGGCGGTAACGTATTCTGAAATGCGTCTTGGAGCAAGAACAGCTTTAGCTGCTGCATACATTTCTTTCCATATTTTATCCATTTCTATTACCTCACAATTACACCTTTGCTGCGGCAGTAGTCCTTTACCTCGCCTACAGTCAGCTCCTTGAAGTGGAAGAGAGAGGCCGCCAGCGCTGCTGTAGCACCGGTCTTTTCAAAGACCTCATAGAAGTCATTGATCTTTCCTGCACCGCCGCTGGCTATGACTGGTATCGAACAGTTATCACAGACTGCTTTGAGCATTTCAATGTCGAAGCCTTCCTTTGTACCGTCGGCATCGATGGAATTCAGGCATATCTCCCCTGCACCAAGTTTTTCGATCTGGTGAACCCAGTCTATAAGATCGATGCCCATATCAACTCTTCCGCCGTTTATGTATACTGTCCACTTGTGATCAGCTATTTTCTTGGCATCTATTCCCACACATATGCACTGACTGCCAAAGATATCAGCGCCGTCCTTGATGAGCTGGGGATTCTGCACCGCCTGAGAGTTGACTGAAACCTTATCAGCTCCTGCTCTCAGAGCCTCACGGATATCGTCAACTGTCTTTATTCCGCCGCCTACAGTAAGCGGAACGAATACCTTTTTGGCAGTGTCACGAACAACATCGAGGAACACTCCTCTGCCCTCAAATGATGCAGTTATATCGTAAAAGACTATCTCGTCAGCGCCCTGTTTGTTGTACTCTTCAGCACATTCTACAGGATCACCAACGTCTTTTACACCTTCAAAATTAACTCCCTTTACTACCTTTCCGTTTCTTACGTCAAGGCACGGGATTATTCTCTTTGCAAGCATTATTTACCTCCATTCTTTAAAACCATATAGCACCTTTTCCATGTTTCGCCGTCATAGCTGAATGGCTCGAAATCGGATTGTACCTCGGAGAAACCTGTGCTTTCATAGCATTTTTTTGCACCAATATTCGGCGAGAATACGATCAGATCCACCATATCAGCCTTAGTGATCTCGAATGCGTATTTTACAGCAAGCTTCAGCATTTCCGTACCGATACCTCTGCCACGCATTTCCGGATCAACAACTACAAATTTGAATTTTCCTGTATTAGTCATGTGATTCACTGAATAGCAGAAGAAGCCGACAGGTCTGCCTTCATCTGTTGTGGCTACATAAGGACTGTCTCCGCAACGTTGAGCTATATCGTCCATGACCTTTTCAAAGTCATTACTGTTTATAGGGAACTGCATTATATTTGCACACCACATTGCGTGTTCACGCTTCTGTGTTATCCAGTTCTTTATTATAACAAAGTCCCTAGAATGTATGTATGGTCGCAATCTCATTCTGACATCACTTTCCAGCGTAAACTATTGCTTCACGAAGATCAAGAGTGCCTTTATAAATAGATTTGCCGCAGATAGTGCCATAGAGTCCCATTTCCTTGCAGGCGATTATATCAGCCATTGTGTGGACTCCGCCGCTTGCTACGATATCAGCTCTTCCTTCAGTAGCATCTGCAAGTTTTTTGAGCTGTTCAACGTTTACTCCGGAGAGAGTGCCGTCCTTGGAGATATCTGTGAATATGAAGTAACGGACTCCGGAATCTATCATCTTGTTGGCAAGATCGATATAGTGAACATCTGAGCTTTCCAGCCAGCCTTCTGTAGCGACCATTTCATTCATAGAATCGATCCCGACCACGATTTTCTCGCTGCCGAATTTCTCTACGGCGTCGCATACGAGCTTAGGATCCTTGAGGGCTGCTGAACCGAGTATAACTCTTGTGATACCCATTTCAAGATATTCCCTTATTGTCTGGAGACTGCGGATACCTCCGCCGATCTCCACTTTAAGATTTGTCTTTTCTGCAACGTCAGTATAGATCTTGGTGTTGACTGGGCGACCTTCCTTCGCACCGTCCAGATCAACCATATGTATCCATTCTGCACCTGCATTCTCAAATCCCTTTGCAGTTTCAAGATAGTCTGATGCGACTTTTTCTACAGTGGAAAAATCCCCCTTGAAAAGCCTTACGCAGTTGCCGTCTTTTATGTCTATTGCAGGAAATATAATCATTATTCTTCTCCTTTGTTTATAAGTTCAAGAAGCGGTGTGAGATAGCTTTTTTTAGTCCAGTCGCACTTCTTTCCTTTTGCTTCAAAAAAGGGTTTTTCCCACGCCTTCATTTCAGCCGGATCCTTGTGTTCCAACATCTTGACGTACATCTTGCACATCGCCCTGTCAGTAAAGTTCATACCTTCAAGATCCCACATCCCCTGAAAATAAAAGCATGGGATATCCGCAAGTTTATCTTTCAGGTTTTTGTTTTTTATTGTTTTCAGTACTTCTTCGTCATAGGGCGCTGCACCGCAGCAATATACGATCACCTTTTTTTCGCTGAGAGAATCGATATTCTTTTTCAGAAATGCTATTCCGGCAATTGATGACGCATAAACGCCGCCGCCAATAATGATAACGTCGTATTTTTTCACTTTCTCAATATCAGCTTTCTTTGTCTCCAGCATTTCATAACCGGTCTCTTCTGCGATCCACTGAGCATATTTTTTTGAAGCTCCGTATTTTGATTGATAAAGTATAATACCCGTCATATAAGGCACCTCCTTATATCAGTGAAGCAAAATTCCTGAGTATTTTAAGACCTGTTTCTCCTGATTTTTCAGGATGGAACTGCGCTCCGAAAACATATTTTCCGTCATAGACAAGTGCCGGTACACGTCCGCCGTACTCAACATATGCGGCGATATCCTTGTCTTCGCAGTGAGCTTTATACGAATGAACGAAATATACGTACTCGTTGTCGCCAACACCTTCAAGCAGCGGACAGCTGTTGAGTTTTTCAAGTTTATTCCAGCCCATATGCGGGATTATCAGATCAGTCTCTTCCATTTTTCTAACTGAGCCGCCGATCAGTCCGAGACCGTCGCATTCCTCAAACTCATAGCCTTTCTCAAATATGAGCTGCATACCGAGACATATTCCAAGGAAAGGCTTTTTAGCTGCCTCTTCTTTTATAGTGCTGATAAGTCCGGTTGCTTCCAGCTTTTTCATTGCAGCCGGAAATGCACCTACTCCCGGAAGAATTACTGCATCGGCTTTTTTCACACTATCTTTGTCAGATACGAGTTTACTTTCAAGTCCGAGGAAATCAAGGGCATTTTTTACGCTGAAAATATTTCCTGCACCGTAATCTATTATTGCAATCATCAGAGAACTCCTTTCGTTGAGAGGGTTGAGCCGTCTGAATTCTTCTGCACAGCCGTTTTCAGAGCGTGTGCAACAGCTTTGTATACAGCTTCGGCTTTATGGTGATCGTTGCTGCCGTAGAGAAGATTTATGTGCAGTGTCATACCTGAATTGAAAGCGAATGCACGGAAGAATTCTTCTGTCATGCATAAGTCATAATCACCGCAGCTCTGATTTGTAAATTCGCAGTTAAATACAAGAAAAGGTCTGTTGCTGAGGTCAAGGCTTGCCATAGCAAGGCTTTCATCCATGGGGATATAGCTTGTACCATAGCGGACGATACCTGATTTATCGCCAAGAGCGGTACCGAGAGCCTGTCCGAGAGCAATACCTGTATCCTCTATCGTGTGATGGCAGTCAACATAAAGATCACCGGTGACCTTTATGGTCATACTGATCCCGCTGTGTACTGAAAGAGCAGTTAGCATATGGTCAAAAAAACCTACACCTGTGCTTATATCAGCCTTGCCTTTGCCGTCCAATGCAAGCTCTATTCTTATCTGAGTTTCCTTTGTTGTACGTTCAATGACTGCTGTACGCATATAGAGTATCCCTCCTTATTTATCGAGATATTTTTCAAGAACAGCAAGGAATTCTGAATTTTCTTCTGCGGAACCTGCTGTTACTCTCAGATATCCGTTGAATTTTCTTATTGCAATGGAATTATCGAGCATAAATTCATATATATCCTGGAATTTATCTGTTTTTATATAGACGAAATTTGTGCATGGATCATATATCTTTTCAAATGCTTTATATTTCTTGTCAAGTTCAGTTATACCTGCATAAAGCTCACGTGTATTTGCAACGAGAATATCTCTGCATTTTTTTAGGTATTCCTTTTCCGAAAGAACATCGCTTACGATCGCCTGAGCAACTGAGTCGTTATTGTATGGTGATTTAGCAGCTCTCATAGCTGTTGTTATGGTCTTTCCTGCTACTGCAAATCCAAATCTTACAGCTGCAAGTCCGATAGCTTTTGAGCAGGTCTTCAGAATTATAAGGTTATCATGCTTTCCTATCTCGTCAAGAAGTGACTGATCCCAGAAGTCCATATAAGCTTCATCAAGAATAACGAGGCATCCGTCAAGGCTGCTTACGATCTTTCTTACGGAATTTCTGTCAAGGCCGAGTGAAGTTGGATTACAGGGATTAGAAAAGATAAGTCCCTTTGCATTATTGATTTTACAGAATTCGATAAGCTTATCAGGATCTATTGTGAGGTCAGCTTCTTTCTGATATGTTGCAACATTGAGCTCATAGAGCTGAGCATAGAAGCCATACATTGAAAAATCGTTTGAAACATTGACGATAGTATCGCCTGATTCAAAAAAGCAGGCTGTTATTATGCTTATAATTTCATCAGAGCCGTTTCCTGCTGTAACATATTCCGGTGAAATCCCATATAGTTCTGAAAAAGCTTTAACAGGCTTTTCTGCAAGACAGTCAGGGTAGCGATTGAAGCATACCTCGGATATACTTTTGTTTATCTTTGTTTTAAGCTCACTGCTCAGATCAAAGCAGCTTTCATTAGCATCGAGCCTTATATTGTAAGTGCCGGTTATCGGATCATAGGGTACAAGATCGGCAAGCTTTTTATTAAGTTTGTAACTCATATTCTTTCCTTTCTGAAAAACGCCTATAGGGCGGTATGATCAGCCGCCCCATTGAATTTTTTACCTCTGTGAAGGTATAATTGTATGATTAGACAATATTGCTAATAGTAAAAACAGGCCAAATAATGCGATGATAATAATAGAAAATCTTGTCATAATCGCAACTATAGTACTGTTCCTGTCTCGTTTACCTGTTCTGAGTTCAATATAATTTTTAATAGCAAATATTAAATATATAATGCTTATTATGAAATATATTGCTATCTCAGAATCAAAATCGCTTGTAATTATCATGAGCAGTAAATACAAAGCAGGTATTACAATAGATACTTTTGCAAATAATAATGTCTTCTTTTTTTCCTTATCTTCCATTATTCAAATCTTACCTTGATCGCATTAGCGTGTGCGGTAAGTCCTTCACGTTCAGCTATAAGAACTATATCGTCTTTAGCCTGTCTAAGAGCATCCTCAGTGTAGTATGTGTATGCTGTACGCTTTGTGAAGCTCGCAACTCCAAGCGGAGAGAAGAATCTTGCTGTACCGCTTGTCGGAAGAACGTGATTTGGTCCGGCATAGTAATCGCCCAACGGCTCTGAAGCGTAGTGACCAAGGAATATGGAACCTGCATTGTTAAGGCTTCCAAGGAGTTCAAAGGGATTTTCCATAAGAACTTCAAGGTGTTCAGGAGCTATCTCATTTGCGAGCTCAACGCATTTATCCCTGCTGTCTGCAATGATTATTGCGCCGTAATCTTCAAGCGACTTTTCTATTATAGCCTTTCTGGAAAGATATTCCTTCTGGCGGTCTATCTCTTTTATAGTCTCGTCAGCAAGCTTTTCGCTTGTTGTGACCATTATAGCGGATGCGAGCACGTCGTGCTCAGCCTGTGACATGAGGTCAGCAGCTGCAAATTTCGGATTAGCAGTATCATCGGCAATAACAAGTATCTCGCTGGGACCAGCGATCATATCGATATCTACAACTCCGTAAAGAAGCTTCTTTGCGGTTGCAACGTAGATATTTCCAGGACCTACGATCTTATCACATTTCGGTATTTCTTCTGTACCGTATGCAAGTGCAGCTATTGCCTGTGCACCGCCGGAGAGGAATACACGGTCAACTCCACAGATAGCAGCTGCGACGAGTATATCCTTGTTTGGTGTACCGTCCTTTAACGGAGGAGTTACCATTATGATCTCCTGAACACCAGCGATCTTTGCAGGGATAGCGTTCATAAGAACACTGGAAGGATAAGCAGCTGTACCGCCTGGAACATAGAGTCCAACACGCTCGAGGCCGCGGATCCTTTGTCCCATTATCACACCGTTTTCCTTTGGAGAGATAAAGCTCTGCTCTACCTGTCTCTGGTGGAAATCAGCTATGTTCGCCTGTGCGTTGAGAAGAGCATCTACAAAGTCCTGATCTGCTTCGGTGAGGGCATCATTGATAACATCCCTCGGCACCTCATAATATTTAGGAAGATTGCCGTCAAATTTAAGAGTATAATTCTTTACAGCTTCATCGCCATTCTCTTTTACGTTTTCGATGATCTCTGTAACGACTTCTGTAACCTTTTTATTTGTTTCACCGCTTCTCTTCTTAAGATCAGCAAGGAAATTTTTTTCGTTTGTTCCGTTTGCAAATATCTTTTTCATTACAGGTTCTCCTCTATAAGTTTGATAAGTCCGTCGATTTCAGCGTGTCTGAGTTTAAGACTTACAGTATTTGCGATAAGTCTTGCAGAGATAGGAGCAACATCCTCTATTACTTCAAGTCCGTTCTCTTTAAGTGTTGTTCCGGTCTCAACGATATCTACGATACCGTCAGCAAGTTCAAGGAGCGGTGCCAGCTCAACTGAGCCCTCTATCTTTATTATTTCAGTGTCCATGCCTTTCTTTTCAAAGAAACGGCGTGCAACATTAGGATATTTTGTAGCGATGGTCTTGATACCGTATCCGCTGTAGAAGTCGTATCCCTTCTTTGTTGCAAGTGCAAATTTACAGCGTCCGAATCCAAGGTCAACAAGCTCGTAAAACTTGCCCTCCATTTCCATTATAGTATCCTTGCCAACAACGCCCAGATCGCATACACCATGCTCTACGTATGTGATAACGTCATTGGCTTTTGCAAGAACAACTTCAAGGTTTCCATCTGGTACAGGCAGTATGAGTTTTCTGCCTTTTTCTCTTACAGCAGTGCAGTCGAATCCAAGTTTCTCAAGAAGTCCAACTGTATCCTTTTCAAGTCTGCCCTTTGTGAGAGCTATCCTTATAGGCTTGTTCATTCCTGTTCCTCCTCATCTGATTCGTCTATAACAACTACCTTAGCTATTTTCTTGTCCATTGCATAAGCCCTTGCTGATTCAAGATCGTCAAAGAGGGCGCTTTCTACGATAAAGCCTTGCTCACGCAGTTCCTGTGCTGCCTTAAGTGCAGCTACCTCGCAGCCTTCCTCAGCGTATACAAGCACATCTGTCCTTGGAAGCGCAGGAAATACGCCGTTCTTTTCGATAACCTTTGCAACACCATTGACATTGATCGCAAAGCCTACAGCAGGGACATCATATCCGAATTCTGATATGAGCTTATCATAACGTCCGCCGGAGATAACTTCTTCACCATGTCCCTGTAAATAACCCTTGATCACAAGGCCGGTATAGTAGTCAGTCTTGTTTACAAGACCAAGATCTACAGTTATAGCTCCGTCTCCGCCGCATATTTCGTTTGCATCGATATATACATCTCTGAGCTCGTCCAGGAGACGCTTGATATTTTCGTCAGGCATAAGCTCCTCAGCCTTGTCAAATACTTCCATGCCGCCGAAAAGTGCAGGAAGTTTCTTAAGAGCTGTTGTAACAGGATTTGTGCCGAGAGTATCCAGGAGATCATTGAGTGCCGGGAAATTCTTTGCCTCTATATTCTGACGGATCTTTTCTTTAACATTATCGGATATCTCAAGCTTGCTGACAAGCTCCTTGAAAATACCGATATTGCCTATCTCCAGGGAGAATTCCATGCCGAATGCCTTGAGTGCTTCTACAGCTGTTGATATAACTTCAAGGTCAGCGATCTTGAGCTGTGAACCGATGAGTTCAACACCGGCCTGAACGATCTCATCGCTTCTGCCCTTAAGAGCTGGTTCGGTGCGATAAACTGTCTGATTATAGCAAAGCTTAAGCGGTAGCATCGCATCCCTTAATCTTGTGGCAATGACTCTTGCGATAGGCATTGTGGAATCAGGACGCATTACGAGCAGTCTGCCCTTGCTGTCGGTGAGCTTATACAGATTTTCCTGCGGAAAATAGCTTGAATTAAGATTGAAAACATCGAAGAACTCCAGCCCCGGTGTTATCATTTCACTGTATCCCCTGCTCTTGAAAATATCAAGCAGAGTTTTCTCAATATCTCTTCTGATTATGCATTCGCCGAAGAGCAGATCCTTAGTGCCCTCGGGAGTAATAAGGTCATAATTACGCATTATATACCTCCTGTTGTATTATAGTCGCTTTAGTCTGCTAATGTGTTACTATAGTAATATGATAACATATTACTAAAAGAAAGTCAAGTTTAAAACAATGACAACTGGGCAGAATCGGGTAAATCACCAAATGCGCCTATGCTTTTCAACACATCAATTGTTGTTTTTGACGCACCGCTCATCTCCTGAAACTCCTCTACAGAAATAAATCCGCCCTTCTGCGCCGCTTCATACAATCCCTTGGCAGCGTTGTCTCCGACACCGCTCATAGCGGAGAATGGTATTCGGAGTTTTCCATCCTCTACAAGATAATCTGTTGCATGAGATTTGAAAAGATCGATCGGCAGGAACTCATATCCTCTCGACATCATCTCATTGGTAATGAGGAGAATATCATACAGATCTGTTTCCTTTTTAGATCTGTCGTTGCCCAGCGCCTTCAATTCTTCTATTCTTGCTTTTACGGCGGATATTCCCTTTACTGCAAGCTCTGCATCAAAATCTTCGCCTCGTACTGAGAAGTATGTAGCGTAGTATTCCAGCGGTCTGTGCAGCTTGAACCAACCGAGCTTTATAGCTGCTATAACGTATGCGGCAGCATGAGCCTTCGGGAACATATACTTTATCTTAAGGCAGCTTTCGATATACCACTCAGGAACGTTGTGATCCTTGAGCATTTCGATGATCTCAGGTGTGAACTGCTTCGGTGCTTTACCTTTTCGTGTCCATTCCATTATCTGGAATGCCATTTTAGGCTCAACACCTTTGTATAGTAAATATGTCATAATGCTGTCACGGGTACCGATAACTTCTGAAATGGTGCATATGCCTTGATCTATAAGATCCTTTGCATTGCCGAGCCATACGTCAGTACCATGTGAAAGTCCGGATATCTGGAGGAAATCGCTGAATTTAGTTGGCTTTGCGTCAAGGAGCATCTGTATTGTAAATCCAGTACCCATTTCAGGGATTCCGAGACTTCCAGTCTGGCAGTATATATCCTCAGGCGTTACTCCGAGCACATCGCAGTTCGTGCACATACGTACAACGTCAGGATCAGATGTCGGAACATCCTTTATCTTTATACCGGTGAGGTCCTCAAGGTGTTTATAAAGTGTAGGAACAACGTGTCCGAGTTCATCAAGCTTCAATATCGTATCGTGCAGTGAGTTGAATGTAAAGTGAGTAGTAATTATCTCAGAATCTGCGGTATCGGCCGGGTGCTGAACAGGTGTAAAGTCATAAACGTCATAATCGGACGGAACAACGACCATTCCTCCTGGGTGCTGTCCGGTAGTACGCTTTATTCCGGTGCATCCTATGGCAAGGCGGTTCATTTCAGCGTTATTTAGAGTTATGCCATTTTCTTCACAATATTTTTTTACATAGCCATATGCAGTTTTATCAGCAACAACGGAAATTGTACCCGCCTTGAAAACGTTTGCCTTTCCGAAGAGTGTTTCCGTATATCTATGCGCCCAGAACTGATATTCATCAGAGAAGTTAAGATCGATATCAGGAGCCTTATCTCCGTCGAAACCAAGGAATGTCTCAAAGGGGATGTCATGTCCGTCACGGAACATATCTGTTCCGCAGTCAGGACAATTCTTCTGAGGTAAGTCAAATCCTGAACCGTATACACCATCCTCAAGAAACTCACTGTGCTTACACTTAGGACAAATATAATGAGGCGGAAGCGGATTTACCTCGGAGATACCTGCCATATTTGCAACGAATGAGGAACCTACAGATCCTCGTGAGCCTACCAGATATCCATTATCGACGGAGTTCCATACAAGTTTCTGAGCTATGATGTAAAGTACAGAGAAACCATGTTTTATGATAGATGACAGTTCTCTGTCAAGTCGCTTGTCAACAAGTTCCGGCAAAGGATCGCCATATATCTCATGAGCCTTGTCGTGGGTGATCCTTACGAGCTCCTCTTCTGCTCCTTCGATAGTTGGAGTGAAAGTTCCCTTTGGTATCGGCCGCACCACTTCTATCATATCTGCTATCATATTGGTATTAGTGATAACGACTTCTTTTGCTTTTTCAGGTCCGAGAAATTCAAATTCTGCCAGCATTTCTTCGGTGGTCCTGAAATAAAGAGGAGCCTGATTTTCGGCATCCTTAAATCCCATTGTTGCAAGAATGATCTTTCTGAAGATACCGTCCTTCTGGTCTATAAAATGTACATCACAGGTTGCACAGGTCGGTATTCCTAATTTGTCGCCAAGTGCAACGATCCTGCGGTTTAATTCACGCAGTTCTTCATCGTTTTCAGCAGTTCCTTCACGAACCATGAAAGCATTATTGGCAATTGGCTGTATCTCAAGGTAATCGTAAAAGCTTGCCAGTTTTTCAAGTTCACTGTCAGAGGCATTGTTTATCATCGCCTGAAACAATTCTCCTGCTTCGCAGGCACTTCCGAAGATCAGTCCCTCTCTGTGAGACTGAAGAACAGATTTTGGTATCAGGGGCTTTTTATAGAAGTAATCAAGGTTGCTGTAGGAAACGAGTTTGTAGAGATTCTTAAGTCCGGCCTGATTTCTTACAAGTATTATCTGGTGATATGATTTGAGCTTCTTGACATCGATATCACCGGCTTTTGAATTGATCTCATCAAGGGTCCGGAGCTGTTTTTCGCTGACAAGGCGGCCAACAAGCTCTATGTATATCTTTGCAAGCATCAATGCATCATCAGAGGCTCTGTGATGATCGAATTTACCAAGTTTTAGCTGTTTCGCCACCAGATTCAGCTTATGTCGTCCCATTTCCGGCAGCATAGCCTGGCAGAGTATCAGCGTGTCTATCCAGTTGTAATCAAACACTATCCCCTGTCTTTTGCAGGCTTCATTAATGAAGTTTGTGTCAAATCTTGCATTGTGTGCGGCAAGCACAGGTTTGTCGCCGCAGAATTCCATGAAAAGCTCAATGGCTTCCTTTTCATGAGGAGCATTTTTTACATCATCATCACTAATTCCTGTTAGCTCAGTTATATGTGCAGGAATAGGCTTTTCTGGATTGACCTTTGTATTGAAGCTGTCAACGACCTGAAGATTCTTCAACTTTACAGCACCGATCTCAGTAAGTCTGTCAGAATTAAAATTAAGTCCTGTGGTTTCAACATCAAAGATAATTATTTCGTCATTAACACTTCTGCTGTCAGGATTTTTTAGTATTAGCTGACGATCAAGGTCATTGACCACATAAGCTTCCATGCCGTATATGACCTTGAAGTTCTTTGGCATATTATACATACAATCCGGGAAAGCCTGCACGCAGCCATGATCTGTAATTGCCATTGCAGGGTGTCCCCACATAGCAGCACGGTTTATCAGCGTTACGGGATCAGTAACTGCATCCATAGCTGACATATTTGTATGGCAGTGTAGTTCAACACGCTTTTCCGGATAATTATCCATTTTAGGTATTCGCTTTACCTTAATTAGAGAACTGGGCGATATCGTTATATCTCTTGCAAATGAATCGTAATCTACCTTACCGAGAACAAGCAGAGTAGTTCCCTTCTTTATAGAACCAAGATTCATTTCTTCGATCTCTTTATTAGAGCAGAATACTTTGACCTTAATTGAGCCGCTGTAATCGGTTATATCAAAAGTTGCGACAGTTTTTTCATTTCGCAATTCTTTTATTTCACTGTCAAATACATCTCCGACAACAACAAGTCTTTCGCCAAGCTGCTGAACAGCATCGTTTATTGATACAGGTTTCTGGCGGATAGCCTTGCCCTTTATTATTTCAGCCGATTCTGCATCAAAATCAGTATCAAGTGCATTTTTATCCAGCGTTACAGTAGGAACAGCAGATCTGATCTCTTCCTCACGCAGCTCATCCTTTGATTTTTCAGGTACGAGTTGATCGTTGTAGTTTGGAAGCTCGGATGTCACACGCTCGATCATTTCATCAAATTCATGCTCCGGAACTTTTTCTTCGCCCGTTAGAGTGATCTTAACAGATACACCGAACTGATTGTATACCAGCTTTTTGAAATGTCCGCAGAAATCGAATCTGCGAAGTATTTCAATTCCGCCGTGAGACAGGTCAATGGTCAGTTCATTATCCATCAGTCTGACTTCCGCATCGTCAAGGAATCCGTTTACAACAGATATATCCCTTTTCAGAAGAAGGATCATATCGTTGTAATAGTCAATACCGAATAATTCCTGAGGATAACGGCAGTTGAGCCTTACTCTTTCTACACGTATCGTTTCTTCAACTGCTTTTTCAAAGGAGAAGATATCCTCGGCAGGTATCAGCTTATTGAAATGAGCAAAGAAATTGATATGGTCGTGCTTGTCGGAATATGTAAGTTTGTATATTTCGCCGCTGCGGACACTTTCCGGTATCTCAGGGCCGTATTCCTTCAGGAACTCCGCTAAATTAATATTCATATCAAAGCTTGTCTACCTCAGCAAGAAGCTCGGTGACAATGTCCTCCTCTTTGATTTTTCGCTGTGATCCGTCTTTGCGGAAGATTATCGCACATCCGTCACCTCCTGCGATACCTATGTCGGCTTCACGGGCTTCTCCCGGGCCGTTTACAACGCATCCCATTACTGCAACGGTTATATCTTTATCAAGGTCCTTTAAAGCTGCCTCCACCTTTTTAGCTGTACCTATCAGATCTATACGTGTTCTGCCGCAGGTAGGACATGAAACAAATCTAACCCCTCCACGCTTTCCGATACAGCGAAGTATGTCTTTTGCAGCTTCGATCTCTTTTACAGGATCATCTGTCAGGGAGACTCTTATAGTCTCGCCTATCCCATCACAGAGAAGCGAGCCTATTCCGACAGCGGATTTGATAAGTCCAATACGCTCTGTTCCTGCTTCTGTAACACCGAGATGAAGCGGATAGCTGCATTTTTCGGCAGCAAGTCTATAGGAAGCGATCATTTTATTGACGTCAGATGACTTTATGGATATAACTATATCATCGAAATCAAAGTGCTCAAGCATAGCTGCATGGTTCATTGCGCTTTCAACAAGAGCCTCCGGTGTTGGAGAGCCGTATTTGGCAAGGAGCTCTTTTTCAAGGGAACCGGAATTAACGCCTATACGGATAGGGATACTCTTCTCACGACAGGCTTCAACGACCTTTTTTACTCTGTCCATTCCGCCGATATTTCCGGGGTTGATCCTTATTTTGTCGATCCCGGCAGCAGCAGCTTCAAGTGCCAGCTTATAGTCGAAATGGATATCTGCTACAAGAGGGATATTGATCTTCTCTTTTATTGCAGGGATAAGACGGACAGCATCCATATTCGGTATAGCAGCACGTACTATTTCGCAGCCTGCCTTTTCAAGCTCAACTGCCTGCTGAACGCTTCCCTCAATGTCATCTGATCTGACATTCAGCATAGACTGAATATATATGTGTGAGCCGTCAAGTACACAATTTCCGACTTTTACGGGCTTTACGCTTCTCATATAAACACATCCTTATAAATTATTTATGTCCTGTTATTATCTTTATGATATCGTTGTATGTGGCGAATATCATTATTCCGAAAAGAATGATCATGCCAACAAGATGAACGTATCCTTCGTGCTCCGGTTTTACTGGTTTTCTTCGTATAAGCTCAATGAAGCAGAACAGCAGTCTTCCGCCGTCAAGTCCGGGAATAGGCAGGAGATTGAACAGACCAACGTTTATTGATATCAGAGCTGCAAGATAAACAAGAGTGAATGCAGTTTCCTTCTCATCCTCCGCTTCTTTTGTGGCCTCGTTAATCTCTGAAACAACACCTACAGGGCCGGAAACTTCTTCCTTTTCGACTTTCCCTGTTGCAAGCTGTTTAAGAGAAAGACCGATAATGTGGCTCATTGACATGAAAATGTCTCCGGATCCTTTAATGACTGTTACCGGATTTTTGCTCTTTCTTTCAAGACCAAAATCGATCTCATCGCCGTTACCTCCGGGATAGGCGTCATGGAATTTTATATGATCAAACTTCATTTTCTTTCCGTCACGGATTATTTCAACGCTTCTCGTTCCGTCCTCGCCGGATGATTTCATCTCAAAGATGTAGTTGATATCAAGCATACTGAAAACTCTTGTGCCGTCTATTTTCTTGATGATATCACCGTGCTTCAGGCCGTTTTCAGGATCATAGCTTGAAGCGTAATATGTTACTGAGCCGTCCTCGTTTCTTACGCCGCTGAAGCCGCTTATCTTGTTAGTAGGAACTTTATCCATCATGCATACCATAACGATAAGCATTAAAAATCCGAGAACAAAGTTCATAAAGGGACCGGCTGCAAGCACAGTCATTCGTTTCCAGAGCTTAGCTTTTCTAAAGCCTCGTGCATCTTCTGTGTCAGAATCCTCACCTTCCATTGCGCAGTAGCCTCCTACAGGCAGAGCTCTGAGAGAATACTTTGTTTCTCCGAATTGCTTCTGTATGATCTTCGGTCCCATGCCTATGGAAAACTCAAGAACTCTTATACCGCTTAGCTTTGCACATATAAAATGTCCGAATTCGTGTACAGTGACTATAATACCAAATACGATAAGTGCGACAATAATACCCATTTATAATTTATCCTTTCGCTGCGGCTTACCTGCCTAATGAAATATATTCTCTGACGTAATTTCTTGCTGCTGAATCGGCTTTCATTACGTCATCGTAGCAATTTATGTCCGATGGTGCAAATTTATCGAGCACGGCTGAAACTATCTCGCCTATCTCAATGAAGCTTATCTCATCATTGAGAAATGCTCTGACTGCTTCTTCGTTTGCTGAATTAACGAGACATGGATATGCTCCGCCACGTTTTATGGCATCTATTGCAGCACCAAGGCACTTGAATGTTGCGATGTCAGGCTTTTCAAATGTAAGCTTTCCATAGTCGGTCAGTGAAAGCCTTCCTGTTGGACAGCTTACCCTGTCCGGATAAAGAAGCGCATACTGTATCGGTATCTTCATATCCGGTACACCAAGCTGTGCGATAACAGAATAATCGTTGTACTCAACTGCTGAGTGTACTACGCTCTGACGGTGAACAACGATCTCGATCTGTTCAGGCTTCAGGTCAAAGAGCCATTTTGCCTCAATAAATTCAAGGCCTTTATTCATCAGCGTTGCAGAATCAATGGTGATCTTGTTACCCATGTCCCAGTTAGGATGATGAAGAGCCTGTTCCTTCGTCACATTTTTAAGATCATCATAGCTTTTTCCAAAGAAAGGACCGCCTGATGCAGTTAAAATGACCTTGCTTAGCTGTGAATGTTTGTTGCCCTGCAAACACTGGAATATAGCTGAATGTTCACTGTCAACGGGATATAGCTTTATTCCTTTTTTGGCAATATTTCCCATTACCAGTTCTCCGCCGGCAACAAGAGTCTCCTTGTTTGCAAGAGCGATATCCTTTCCGGCATCAATAGCGGTAAGTGTCGGCAGAAGTCCGACCATACCGACTACAGAGTTGAGTACGATATCTGTCTGTGGAAGTGCAGCTATCTCACAAAGTCCGTCCATTCCGCAGACTATTTTTATATTTGTATCACTGAGCCTGTTTTTTAGCTCCTTGTATTTTTCTTCATTAAAGATCCCAACGTATTCCGGGCGGAATTTCCTTGCCTGTTTCTCCAGAAGATCGATACTGCTGTGAGCGGCAAGAGCTGTAACGCCGAGGCCGTGCTTTTCGCAGACTTCAAGTGCCTGCGTTCCGATTGAGCCGGTAGAGCCGAGTACCGAAACTGTTTTATTCATTTTTAGCTCTCCTTTTCAGGGAACAGTGCCCTGTTTTAGTTTATGACTATACATCTGATAAAATGCGAAAGGGACTATACGCAGTTATACGTTAGTCTCCTTTCAGAACTATAATTTTAAATATTGATTATATGGATATCCATGAAATCGCACAGTACGATCATCATATAAAAGGTCGGAAGAACAAAGAGTACACTGTCAAAACGGTCCATAAGTCCACCGTGTCCGGGCATGATCTTTCCGTAGTCCTTGAAGCCAATCTGACGCTTTACCATTGAGGCAGAAAGGTCTCCTACAGTACCAATAACAGCGCATACCATGCCTATAACAAAGGCTGCGATACCAATTCCAATATCATAGTTGATCGTGAAGGCAATAGCATATACTATGCCGGTGCATAAAATACCTCCGATAAATCCTTCAATAGTTTTCTTAGGACTTATCTCGGGGCAGAGTTTGTGTTTACCGAAGGCAACTCCGGTAAAATATGCTCCTGTGTCAGCAATCCATGCGCCGCAGAGTCCCATTATAAGGAGGAAAAGTCCGTTATCCTTGTCCATGCGGTCAATGCGAACCATAGTGGACATAGCCTGCGGTACAAGCACCATGCTTGCAAGAGCAAAAAATATCTGTTCATAGCGAAGCTCTTTGTGCTTTCTGAGCCATGTAACAAAAACAACAAAAGCAGCCGCAAGAGTTATTCCAAAGGCTATAAGTGTGTATTCACCAGAGATCTCTAACGAATCTCCTACATACAAATTGCCTTCGTCACTCTTAAAATGCTTTTCAATATAGTAAAATTTGCTATAGATGAGGGGCATAGATGCGCCACAAGCTTCGACAGCACAAAGTATAGGAATGCATTTTTCAAGCTTTACTGCACGAAGCAACTCATAAAGCATTATAACTATCATTCCTGCCACAGCTATCGGGAGTACGAGAGTATCGTGTGCCCAGAGCACAAAAGCCATTATTACAACGCCGACTGCACCTGAAATAATACGTGTAAGCATCAGACACCTCCAAAGCGGCGCTGACGGCGGCTGAATTCTATCAGAGCCTTGTCCAGCTCGACAGGAGTAAAATCAGGCCAGAGAATATCTGTGAAATAGTATTCCGCATAGGCGCACTGCCAGATAAGGTAATTGGAAAGACGCATTTCTCCGCTGGGACGGATGACAAGATCAACGTCAGGGATACCCTTTGTGTAGAGCTCCCCTGCTATGGACTGCTCTGTGATTTCCTCCGGACGTATCTCGCCGTTTACAGCTTTTTGTGCAAGTATTCTTGCAGCATGAGCAAGCTCGTCACGTCCGCCGTAATTGACAGCCATCATAAGAGTCATCTCGTCATACTTGGCTGTGTCCTCTTCCAGCTTTATCATTTTCTCCTGCAAGTCCTCATCGAAGGCAGATTTGTCTCCGAGGAATATCATTCTTGTATTCTCGCTGAGAAAGTTTCTTACATCAACGATATAATCACGGAAAAGCTCCATGATGGTATTGACCTCGTCCTTTGGACGCTGCCAGTTTTCAGTTGAGAAAGCATAAAAAGAAATATTCTTCAAGCCGATATCCTTACAATAACGAACTATCTTCTTGAAATTCTTTGCACCTTCTCTGTGACCAAATGAACGGGGAAGTCCACGTTTTTTTGCCCATCTTCCGTTACCGTCCATTATAAAGCCTACGTGTGCCGGAAGAACTTCCGGCAGTGTAAGCTCAGATTTTTCTTTTTTTCCGAATAATGCCATTATATCACCATTAAACTGTCATTACTTCTTTTTCCTTGTCTGCAACAGTTCTGTCGACTTCTGTGCAGTACTTATCAGTGATATCCTGAACCTTCTTCTCACAATCCTTAAGATCATCCTCTGTGATCTCGGAATTTTTCTGCATCTTCTTGAGCTTTTCCATTGTGTCACGGCGGATAGAGCGGATAGTTACCTTACACTCTTCACCGTACTTCTTTATAGTCTTGCAGAGTTCCTTACGTCTATCCTCTGTGAGCTGGGGGAAAGCAAGCCTTATAACGTTGCCGTCGTTTGTTGGAGTGATGCCAATATCTGAAGCAAGGATCGCTTTTTCAATAAGCTTGAGAGTAGACTTGTCCCATGGCTGGATAACAAGGATTCTTGCTTCTGATACAGATATAGCTGCCATCTGATTTACAGGTGTGGGAGCTCCGTAATAATCCACGAGAACTTTTTCGAGAATGCTTGGATTAGCTCTTCCTGCACGAATAGAAGCGAATTCGTTTCCGAGAGCATTGAGGCTCTTGCCCATTTTTTCTTTTGCTGCATTAATAGTTTCTTTCATAATTATAATTTCCTTTCAATAAATCTTTTATATCAACTCAGTCTTCAGCAACAATAGTTCCGAGATCCTTACCCATTACTGCATCATAGATATTCTCAGGACGGCTCAAATCAAATACGAGCATCTTCATGTGATTATCACGACACATTGCAGCTGCTGTACTGTCCATAACGCCGAGCTCTTCACCGATGACCTGGCTGAATGTAAGAGTTTCATATTTCTTTGCATCATCGTATTTATGAGGATCTTTATCATATACTCCGTCAACAAGAGTTGCTTTGAAGTATATATCAGCTTCAATCTCAACTGCACGGAGAGAAGCTGCAGTATCTGTAGAAAAGAAGGGGTTTCCGGTACCGCATCCGAAGATAACTACCCTGCCCTTTTCGAGGTGGCGGACAGCTCTGTTGCGGATATAGGGCTCTGCGACCTGCTGCATAAGGATAGCGGTCTGAACTCTGACATCACATCCGAGTGATTCAAGTGAATCTGCAAGAGCAAGCGCATTCATAGCGGTTGCGAGCATACCGATATGGTCTGCACGAGTTCTGTCCATAGCTCCACTGGAACGACCTCTCCAATAGTTGCCGCCTCCAACAACGATACCGACCTGAACTCCTTCATCAACGCATTTTTTTATACTGCGGCAGATATCAGTCATGACATCGTAGTCAAGACCTGTTTTTTTATCGCCTGCAAGTGCCTCACCGCTGACTTTTAATAATATTCTTTTATACTTTGGTTCCATATAGCACCTCTCAAAAAATATACTAAGTTTATTTTACACTAAAATTGCCTTTATGTAAAGTATATTTTTTCAAAAAACAAGTATTTTATAATTATTTCTATTTTTTACCTATTACAATTTAGGCCTAAAAAATGATGTTGATATGTTTTTTGTATGCTATTGCTAAAAATGTGGAGAAATTATTTACATCATTTCTCCTCATTTTTTCTTGACATTGGTGTCAAACCGTGATATAATATAAAAGCTGGTTCAAGAGACAGCGCAAATAAAAATGGAGAGGTATCGAAGCGGTCATAACGAGGCGGTCTTGAAAACCGTTTGACTTAACGGTCACGTGGGTTCGAATCCCACCCTCTCCGCCAATTTTTTTATCGATTCAGTTCTCGCTGGTCGGTTTGCGGATTTACCCAAGTGGTGAAGGGGCTCCCCTGCTAAGGGAGTAGGTCGGGAAACCGGCGCGAGAGTTCAAATCTCTCAATCCGCGCCAAGAAAGCACTTGCATTTTGCAGGTGCTTTTATTTTTTTGCATTTGTTCACAGAATGTTTACATTTTTTGCCGCACATTTTTCATATCTCATTCGTTATAATGAATGAAAGGAAATTTAATTCCAGAGTAAATTTAAACTAAGGGAGGTATTCTTATGAAAATTAAAAAAATAATGGCCGGACTTTTATCTGCTTCTCTTCTCTGTCAGCCTATGATCTCTAATGCTTATTACGACTATGAGAAGAACAACAAAACTCTTGCCGGTGACGTAAACATGGACGGTCGATTCAACATCGCAGATGTTATCACTCTTCAGAAATATCTCATAGGTGAAGGATATCTTGAAAATGAAAAAAATGCGGATTATTATGAAGACAATGTGATCGATATTTTCGACTTGTGTCTTATGCAGAATGATCTTATCGAGAGCCTTTCCATTCCGAGTCCGCTGTACAAGTCACGCAACCTCTGTGCTAATTTCCAGCCTGATTTCGTGAATACTGTAGAATTTGAAGATGAATTTCTGCTCGGTCAGACAAAATTTGCTCTTGATTTCTTGAAACACTCTTTAAAGGAAAACGACAATACACTCATCTCGCCATATTCAGCAACACACGCTCTTGCCATGACAGCTAACGGTGCAAAAGGAGAGACACAAAAGTCAATAGAAAAAGTTCTTTGCGATGGCGTTTCTATTGACAAGCTTAATCAATACCTTTATACTCAGTCACAAAATGAAAAGCCTACATCTCGATATGATACAACTGTAGTTAATAATGCAAATTCGATTTGGATAAGACCGGATATAGATGTTGATCCAGATTTTATAAATAAGAATGTTACATATTTAGGATCACAGATATTCTCCTCTCCTATGGATCGGTCTACAGCAGAGGACGTAAATCAGTGGGTTAATAACAAGACACACGAAATGATACCTTCGCTTCTTGATCCAGATATTTTTGAGCAGACTGACAGAATGGCAATGCTTCTTGTTAATGCTCTTGCTTTTGAAGGAAAATGGGCTGATGAATTCTCTGATGCTGTTGACGGAAAGTTCACTGCTTCTGACGGAAAGGTACAGGATGCACAGATGATGCATTCTGATGGAAAAGTCTACCTTTGCGACGATAATGCCACCGGATTCAAGAAGAGTTATATGGGTGGATACTATTTTGCTGCTCTTCTGCCAAATGAGGGAATAACAGTTGACGAATATATCAATGGTCTTGATGCTGAGAAACTGCGCAGCATACTGACAAAACCACAGTATACGTCCGTGAATTACACAATGCCTAAGTTCAAATTTGATGATAGTATTTCAATGAAGGATATGCTCGAGGAAATGGGCATGGAACCTGCTTTTGACAAGGAAACTGCTGACTTCACTGATATGACAACTGATGACCACAAAATGTTTATTTCTGACGTTCTTCAGAAGACGCATATTGAAGTTGACGAAAAGGGAACCCGTGCTGCAGCTGCAACAGTTGTATTACTCGCTGATAATACCGCTATGGATCCGCCTGAGGAACCTAAAAATGTTATTCTTGACCGTCCATTCGTTTTCGCTATAGTTGATTCAAACACTGATCTTCCAATATTTATGGGAACAGTAAAGAATCTATCAGAATAAGCTATTACTAACTTTAATTTATCTATAAGCCATATCTGCACAATAATGGCTTTTATAGGGGACAAATCAGAAAAAAGGAGACCGCTTTTCAGTGGTCTCCTTTCCCTATTATTAAAATGTCAGTTGATTAGTGTCACCAAGTTCTTTTGCGGGTTTTCCTGCTGCCGGAACGCTCTTTGTTCGATATTTGTCAAGTTCTGCCGTAGAATCAGCCGGTACAAGCTCGGCAGATGCCAACAGTGCTTTCTTTCTCAGTGTCATTACCTGAACACCCTGGGAATCTCTTGTAGACTTAGGAAGTATCATGCCTGTATTGAATACAAGAGCGTGTCCGCTGGTGCTTCTTAGCAATACATCGCTGTCTTCAGCAACAAATATAGCAGCAACAAGCGGAGATTTCTCAGAATACGCTTTTGCAAGCTTCTTTCTGTTTGTCTTTGTCTCGTATGACTTCATCGGTACCTTAGCAGCTTTGCCGTTTTCAAAGAAGAATATGATATAACCGCTGTAATCAGTAGTCGGAACAAGAGTTTTCAGAGACTCGCCTTCATCAAAGCTGAGCTTTGCCGGAATATAATCTCCCATAACACTTGCCTTTGTATCACCAAAGGCGCTGGCTTTCGATTTATATGCCTGAGCCTTATCAGAGAAGAATACCAGATCAGTTTTATTGGCTGCTTCAAAGGTCTGACGGATGAAATCTCCCTCCTTGAGCTTTTGCTCTCCACTCATTCTGAGAGAAAGGGGCGTTATTTTTTTGAAGTAACCGCTGTCGGAAACAAAGAGATATACCGGATAATCCGGTGTATCATCAACATCTACCTCATCATCGACATCAGACTGATAATAGAACATGGTCTTCCTTGGCTGGGCGTAATTTTTTATGACCTGACGAAGCTCGTCAACGATTATCTTTCTTATCTTCTTTTTGTCACGGAGAATATCCTCCATTTCAGTAATATCCTTACGAAGCTGATCGACCTCCTCGATACGGCGAAGGATGTACTGTTTATTGATGTTGCGGAGCTTTATTTCAGCAACAAATTCAGCCTGTATCTCATCGATTCCGAAACCGATCATAAGGTTTGGCACAACATCTGCTTCGTTTTCGGTTTCACGGATTATCTTTATTGCTTTATCAATGTCAAGAAGTATCTTTGAAAGAGCTTCAAGCAGATGAAGCTTTTCTTTTTTCTTTTGAAGGTCAAAATATGTGCGGCGCTGGATACACTCCTCTCTGAATGCAGTCCATTCCGTAAGTATCTCACGGACGCCCATTACCTTTGGAGTTCCGGCGATGAGTATATTGAAATTGCAGGGATAGCTGTCCTGAAGTGGGGTGAGCTTGTAGAGCTTCTGCATGAGCTTATCAGGATCAGTACCTTTTTTAAGATCTATAGCTATCTTTAATCCGTCGATATCGGTCTCATCACGGATATATGAGATCTCACGTATTTTCCCTGCCTTGACAAGTTCGATTATTTTATCGATTATTGCTTCGATAGTCGTTGTGTATGGGATCTGAGTGATCTCGATGCAGTTTGCAGATTTATCGTAGCTGTATTTTGATCTTACCTTTATGCTTCCTCTGCCCGTTTCATAGACTTTGCTCAGTTCAGCTTCATCATACAGCATCAGTCCTCCGCCTGGGAAGTCAGGACCTTTAAGCGTGCTGAGGATGTCATGCTGAGGATCTTTCATAAGAGCGATAGTAGTCTCACATATCTCTTCAAGATTGAATGGACAAACATTGCTCGCCATAGATACGGCGATACCTGTATTCGAGTTAACAAGTACAGTCGGAAACGTTGCCGGCAGAAGCGTAGGCTCCTGCATGGTGTTATCATAGTTAGGCACGAAATCAACTGTATCACGGTCTATGTCACGGAAAAGCTCGTTGCATATTTTTTCGAGCTTAACCTCTGTGTATCGTGGAGCAGCAAAGTGCATCTTACTTGAATACTGCTTGCCGAAGTTGCCCTTTGAGTCGATATACGGATGAAGAAGAGCCTCATTTCCTCTTGTCAGACGGACGAGAGTCTCATATATAGCCTGATCGCCGTGAGGATTGAGCTTCATTGTCTCGCCGACAACATTTGCTGACTTTGATCTCTCTTTATCGGGGCTGAGGAGTCCCCTTTTGTACATCATATAGAGCAGCTTTCTGTGCGACGGTTTGAATCCATCAATTTCAGGAAGTGCTCTTGATATGATAACGCTCATGGCATATGGCATATAATTTTTCTTCAGGGTATCAGTGATCCTTTCGTCAACGATGCTTCCTGAACCTTCAATATATGCTTCATGCTTGAAAGCTGGCGTTTTCTTTGGCGTTTCTTTTTTTCTCGGCATTTATCCGATCCTCCCTTTGTATTCCGAATACTGCACTTCTATGCGGTTTTCGGGATGTTTGTCAAAAAGATATAAAGTAATTATAAACAAATATTCCAATGGCTTCATAAAGATGTAAACTATGTCAGCCCGGAGCTTTGTTGTTATGTGTCTTGATATAGGGTATCCGTGTTTATCGTAAAATCTCCGGACAGTTCTGTGGAATCCGGGGCATTTCTCTTGTATCAGATCTTCAAAGGCGTTTGCAATGAGGAGCTGACGGTTAACAACGATCTTCTCTCCCCTTCTTATGCCGTAACGCAAAGGCTTAACAAGCTTTTTGTGTCCTCCTGCGGCAACTGTACAGAGGTAGTGTCCCTCGTACTCGACTGGTGGAGGCGGAGTCTGCTGTGAGAAGGTCCAGTCGGCAGTTTCGGTGAACGCCTTTATAAATCCGTCCGGACCTTGCCCACAGATAATGTATATGACCTCGAAAACGAGTATTATCGGCAGGATAAGGAAAAAGCTCAGAGCAGTCATGCCGGACACACGTGACATTATTCTGTTAAGCCATGCGCCGAATCTGCTGCGGAAAACGGTCTGTCTTTCTCGCACTTTGCGAACCTGTATAATTATATGTAACCTTACTCTTCTTTCGGCTATAAGGTAAAGGTTCAATACATAGACCCACAGCATTAGATGTAGAGGCTTGAAATTTTTAATGAACTGAATGTTCACAAGCGTGAACAAGATCAACCCAACCAATGTAAATGCAGTCAGCAGGGCTGACAGCAGAGGCGGTATCTTTTCGATATTTAATACCGATAAGCTGGCTATGCTTATTATTCCTGCATCTATCAATATTGATATCACATACTTATACTGCTGACTTAGAAATTCGTGGTAACAATTCGGGTATGCCGGCTCATACCAAGGAATCATAATTATATCCATGTATAATTCTACAAGTATGCCCCACAAAAAACCACCGAGAAATATGGAGGCGAGATCTGTGAGCCCGGTCTTGTTTTGCCTTTGCTGAATAAGGTGAACTATATTCACACAGGTCAGGAATAGAGGCGCTGCCGAACAGGAAAAGAAGTAGTACAGCTCATAAAATTGCTTTGATAAATACAGATAAAGTGATATTAGCAATATTGCTGTGAAAAGAATTGGAAGAAAAACTTTGTAGATCTTTCTTGCTTTTCCTGTTTCATCTCCTGAAACTGAATGTGAGAAGAACAAAATAATAAGACATACATTAAATGCAAAAAATAAAAAAGATAAAAACATATCAGCTTATATCCGCAAGCTCCAGATAATCAGCGCCGTACTCGGAGATATAGTCCTTTCTGCCCTGAAGGTCATCGCCCAGGAGCATTTCAAACACCTCGGCAGATTCGGTTATATCATCAGCAGTAACCTTTATAAGGCGCCTTGTATCAGGATTCATAGTCGTAAGGCTCATCATGTCCGGCTCATTCTCACCAAGACCTTTTGAGCGCTGTATGGTGTGTTTTTTATCACCGATCAAGTCGAGGATACGCTGCTTTTCCTGCTCGGTATAGGCAAAATATGTCTTTTCCTTTGTATTGATCTCAAACAGCGGTGACTCAGCGATATAGACATATCCCTTTTCAATAAGAGTTGGGGTGAGCCTGTAAAGCATGGTAAGGATAAGAGTTCGTATTTGGAAACCGTCAACATCCGCATCGGTACATATAACTATCTTGCTCCAGCGGAAGTTGTCGATATTGAAGGTGGAAAGTTCCTTGTTCGCCTTGGAAGTAACTTCAACGCCGCAGCCCAGTACCTTTATGAGATCGGTGATTATCTCGCTCTTGAATATTTTGGCATACTCAGCTTTCAGACAGTTCAGGATCTTACCTCTTACAGGGATAACTGCCTGAAATTCAGCATTTCTTGCCAGCTTTACAGAACCGAGAGCTGAATCGCCCTCCACGATATATATCTCACGTCTTGTTACGTCCTTAGTACGGCAGTCAACGAACTTGTCTACCATATTTGAAAGGTCAATGGTTCCTGTAAGCTTTTTCTTAACGTTAAGCCTTACCTTTTCTGCATTTTCTCTGCTGCGCTTGTTGATGAGGACCTGCTCGGATATCTTTTGCGCTTCATCAGGATTTTCAATAAAGTATACTTCAAGCTGATGACGGAGAAACTCTGTCATAGCTTCCCTGATGAATTTATTGGTTATAGCTTTTTTGGTCTGATTTTCATATGATGTCTGTGTCGAGAAGGACGATGAAACGAGTACCAGACACTCCTCCACATCGCCGTAGGTTATCTTTCCCTCATTTTTCTGATATCCATTTACGGATTTTATA
This sequence comes from Clostridiales bacterium Firm_05, assembly GCA_001604035.1. GTDB lineage: Bacteria > Bacillota > Clostridia > Oscillospirales > Ruminococcaceae > Ruminococcus. The sequence continues at coordinate 10,890 of LVAK01000035.1, read as the reverse complement.
TACGCATCGATCTGTGCTGCAAAAGCTCTTTTAACTGCATCTTCCGGCGAACCACCGTGTTCAAGGAAACTGGAATTGTGATAGTATTCGGTCACTTTTACACGATTTGAAAAAGTGAGAGCAACATCAAGCTTGACTTTGTATTCCGGTTTATCCTCACGGTCACGGCCTTTTTTCTCAGCACTCCAGTGCTGGATAGACGTCATTGCGTTGCTGCCAACAAGCTCTGTAACGTAATCGGTTATGCCGTTTTCATATATAAATTCCTGTTCATTAAAGCCGCCTGCTTCATTTTCAGAGCGGAAAACAAAAAGCAGATTCGGATTGACCACCGCCTGGCGCTTGAGGATATCGCAGAAAAATTCGTCTGATACCTCTATATCTGTAAAAACTTCAAGATCAGGTCGCCAGCGTGTTTTAGTACCGGTCTGTTTTTTCTTGCAGGGTTCCTTTTTCAGTCCGCCCACGTTTTCTCCCTTTTCAAAATGAAGCTGATATCTGTATCCGTCACGGATAACTTCAACATCCATAAACTCTGAGGAGAATTGTGTCGCACAAAGTCCAAGACCATTCAGACCGAGAGAGTATTCATATGAGTCAGCAGTGTCATCGTATTTACCGCCTGCATAAAGCTCACAGTATACCAGTTCCCAGTTGTAACGCTGCTCACTGTTATTGAAATCCACAGGACAGCCACGTCCGAAGTCTTCAACCTCAATGTCGTTATTTCTGTAATGAGTTATAACGATTTTGCTGCCGTATCCTTCACGGGCTTCATCGATAGAGTTGGATATGACTTCAAATATAGAATGCTCGCAGCCGTCGAGTCCGTCTGAGCCAAATATTACTGCGGGGCGTTTTCTGACCTTGTCAGGTCCCTTGAGCATGGTTATGCTTTCATTGCCGTACTCTTGCTTTTTTGCCATTGAAACTCTGCCTCTCTTTTTATATTTTGATACATATAAAATAATATTACCACATTTTATACATTTTTTCAAGTCTTATTTTGCATATTTTTTTGATGATCATTTTTTTGAAAGGACTTTACAATTCTGATGAATTATGGTATATTTATTAGTAAGACCTAATAATAATTATTATTATTATTAAACGACATAGCATAAGGCGGTGATTTGTAATGCAGTTGATATTATGTTCATTAATGGGATATCTTTTCGGAAATATAAATGCAGCTTACATCATATCAAAGCTGCGTGGCTTTGATATCAGGGAACGTGGCTCGGGAAATGCCGGCGCATCTAATGTCACTATGGTCATGGGAAAAAAAGCTGGTCTTGTTACTGCTTTATTCGATATATTCAAAGCAGCATTTGCTTCAATACTTGCGGTTTATCTCTTCCCTAAAATAAAGTTCGCAAAGATTCTCTGCGGATCAGCTTGTATAATAGGGCATATATTTCCCATATTAATGAATTTCCATGGCGGCAAAGGACTTGCTTGCCTGGCTGGAATGCTGATTGCTTTTGACCCACAGTTATTTCTTCTGCTTTTGATTTTTGAAGCAGTACTTGGATTAAGCATGGATTACATATGTGTTGTGCCAATAACAGGTTCGCTGATCTTTACCTGCATTTATGCCATATTGACAGGTGATCCTGCTGGTACGATGATACTTGCTGTGATATCAATGATCATACTATATAAGCATATCGAAAATATTCACAGGATACAGGACGGCACTGAGGCTCATATAAGCTTCCTCTGGAAAAAGGACAAAGAGATAGAACGAATAAAAGAGCATGAGCACTGACTATTTAGCTCCCCGAAACGGGGAGCTTTTATATTGCAATTGCACAAGATTTGATGACGATATTTGTTGGTGTTGACAACTTCTTTTATCTGTAATATAATATTAATATCAATGGTTTGATCAATGCGCCGCTTGCTTTAGCGGCAGATCGGAGAAAATTTATGCATTCTAATTCTTCGGACCTGACCGAAGGCCCGCTGTTGAAAAAAATAATTCTATATACCATCCCAATCATACTTACAGGCATTCTTCAGCTTCTTTTCAATGCTGCTGACCTTGTAGTAGTTGGACGTTACTGCGGAAGTATATCCGTAGCAGCTGTCGGGGCAACCGGTGCTATAATCAACCTTCTTGTTAACCTGTTTATCGGTCTATCCGTAGGAGCAGGTGTAACCGTAGCTCATGGTCTTGGTGCCGGAAGATATGAGGATGTCCGCAGAACTGTGCATACGGCAATACCCACGGCGCTTGTCAGTGGATTATTTCTCACTATTGTCGGTGTTCTGGGGGCAAGAACTTTCCTTTCGCTTATGGGTACACCTGATAATGTTATCGGACTTTCATCTATATATATGCAGATATATTTCTGCGGCATAACTGCAAGTATGATATACAATTTCGGCTCTTCTATTCTCAGGGCTGCCGGTGATACTAAAAGCCCGCTTTATTTTCTTACGATCGCAGGTATTGTCAATGTCATTCTCAATCTTGTTTTTGTTATCGGACTGAGAATGAATGTGGCTGGTGTTGCTCTTGCGACAACTATATCGCAATTTCTGTCTGCCTTTCTTGTTATTCGTGCGCTTATGAAAAGAGAGGATGCCTGCAAGCTTGAACTGAAAAAGCTTCATTTTTATCCGAGGCAGCTGAAAAGAATATTGCAGATCGGCTTCCCGGCCGGTGTTCAGGGCTCTCTTTTTTCAATTTCCAATGTTATAATACAGTCATCAGTCAATTCATTTGGCGAAGTTGTAATGTCTGGAAATGCGGCTGCCGGCAATATCGAAAGCTTTGTTTATATATCAATGAATGCCTATAGTCAGACTTCTATTAACTTTACCGGACAGAATCACGGCGCAGGAAAGTATGACAGGATACGCAGGATAATGTTTATCTGTCTTATTTCTGTGTTTATTACAGGATTTACTCTGGGTTCGGTAGTCAGGTTGGCGGGAAGACCGTTGCTGTCATTTTATATTCCAGGTGATGAGGAAGCGATATCCGTTGGTCTGAGGAGAATGACCTGCATTTGTCTTCCCTATTTCCTTTGCGGGCTTATGGATGTCACTACCGGACTTATACGAGGGCTTGGCCGCTCAATGCTCCCTATGATAATAACTATCGCAGGCGTTTGCGGCATGAGGATAGTCTGGATATTCACCGTATTCAGGATACCAAAGTATCATAATCTTGAATGTCTTTATCTTTCATATACCATATCGTGGTCACTTACATTTCTGACAGAACTGATCGTTTTTATCGTTCTTATGAGAAAAATGAAGACGAAGCGCTCATGAATAATCTTCAATAAGGCTGTCCATAGGCAGCCTTTCACATTTTTATCCTCAATTGCATAATATAAGCCAAGTGAGGTGTTTTTATGGACAGAGCTATTATTATTTCTGCTGCGATAATGGTTGTTATTACAGGCACAGAGTTCTTCTGCCTATTTTTATGTTCAAAATTCAAAATGAATAATTATCCTATAGCGGCACTGGTACCTGTCTTTTCATCAGATGATGAGCTGGCTGAAAGGCTGGAATATATCATGTTCCTTACAGAGCGAGGCAGCTCCCCCATTGAGCATATTATTCTCATGGATATAAACGGAAGCGATGAGCAGATAAGCTATTGCAGAATGTTTTGTCAGAGCTGTAAGATAGCTGAACTGGTAACAGATACTGGAATTGCAAAAAAATTGTCAGAAATATTTGCATTTCAGACGAAAACATAGTATAATATATATTGAATGTTTTTTCAGGAGGTGCAGACGTTGAACGATAAGCCGCTTCATATTGAAGGTACGGTTGAAAATATCCTTTATAAAAACGAGGAAAACGGATATGCCGTGGTAGACCTGGATGCAGGCGGAGAGCTTATAACAGCTGTCGGCGACCTGGGAGACGTTGAAGAGGGAGAAGGCCTTATCCTCGAGGGTGAATATACTGCCCACAAGAAATTCGGCACGCAATTCAAAGCAGTTTATTGTGAGAGAAAGCTTCCTGATACTGTTGTAAATATTGAAAAATACCTTGCTTCCGGAGCAATAAAGGGAATTGGCCCCGGACTCGCCAAAAAGATCGTATCTGTTTTCGGCGAATCAACTCTTGATATTATCGAGAATGATCCTCATCGCCTTTGTGAGATAAAGGGCATCTCTTCTTCAAAATGTGAAGAGATCGCTGCGGAAGCAAAGAAGATTTTCTCTCTTAGATGTATTATGTCTTTTTTATCTCAGTATGATATAAAATCACAGTATGCTATGAATACCTACAAGAAGTTTGGCGGTGATGCCATGGATCTTCTTAAGGTAAATCCATACATTCTCTGCGGAGATGATATAGACCTCGATTTTGAAAAGGCTGATTCAATTGCCTTTGATATGCATTTTGAGCGGAATTCTGATAAGCGGATCATTGCCGGAATACAATACATACTTAAGGCCAATGCATCTGCCGGGCACAGCTGTCTCCCACTTGTGATACTGTGCGATAAAGCCCAGAGCTTCCTTGGTGTATCGGAATCAGATTTTTACTCGGCATATAATTATGCACTTGACGAGCATGAGCTTTTTGAATATTGGAAGGTACGCCGTGAGTATGTTTATCTGCCTGATTATTATTATGCTGAGCAGTTTATAGCTGATCGCATAAATATCCTGCATAACTTTACCTCTCCGGAAGATTTCAACTATGACGCTCTCATAGATATCGAAGAAGAGGAGCACGCTATCAAATACGAGGAACTTCAGAGACAGGCTATTACTTCCGCTGTATCCAGAGGACTTATGATACTGACAGGCGGTCCGGGTACAGGAAAAACAACAACTTTGAATGCTATAATCTCAATCTTTGAAAAGAAAGGACTGCGAGTCCTGCTGGCTGCACCCACAGGCAGAGCGGCAAAACGTATGTCAGACCTGACAGGTTATGAAGCAAAAACTATACATCGTCTTCTTGAAGTTGTATATGACTCCGGAGGAAGGACTGTGTTTGCACATAACGAAAACAATCCTTTGGATTGTGACGTGCTTGTGATCGATGAGATGTCGATGGTAGACGTTGTTCTTTTTGAAAAGCTGCTTCGTGCTGTCAGATTGGGCTGTAAGCTCATAATGGTTGGTGACAGCGATCAGCTTCCTTCGGTAGGCGCAGGAAACCTTCTTGCCGATCTTATTGACAGCGGAAGAATAACAGTTATAGCTCTCAAGGAGATCTTCCGACAGGCACAGAAAAGCTGTATCGTTACCAATGCACATAAGATCGTTTCGGGTGAATATCCAGATCTTACACGCAAGGACAATGATTTCTTCTTTTTTAAGAGAAGCGATCCGATAATGGCTGCGACACTTGTGTCTGATCTATCGCAGAAAAGACTTCCTGCGGCATATGATCTTGACCCTATAAATGATATACAAATACTTTGCCCTTCAAGAAAGGGAGTCCTGGGTACAGTCGAGCTTAACCGGCTGTTGCAGGAAAAGCTCAATCCCTCTTCTCCGGACAAGCAGGAGCACAAAGGGTATCTTTACGTTTTTCGTGACGGTGACAAGGTTATGCAGACACGAAATAATTACGATATAGTATGGCGAAAAGGTGAAGAACAGGGAACAGGTATTTATAACGGTGATATTGGGCGTATTTTATCTGTCAATAATGCTGATCGTTTCGCCACAATAGATTTTGACGGAAAAGTCGCTGTATATACTTTTGATCTTCTCACTCAGCTCGAACTTGCGTATGCTGTAACTGTCCATAAGAGTCAGGGATGCGAGTTTGAGGTCGTTATAATGCCGGTTATGAGCGGATTCAATAGGCTGGCCTATCGCAGTCTGCTGTATACAGCGGTTACAAGGGCAAAAAAACTGCTCATAATCATTGGACAAGAGGAAGAGATCTATAAAATGGTAGACAATAACCGCAGTGCAAGACGTTATTCGTGTCTGAAGGCTATGCTATGCGAGCCACGGTCTGATATCGATAATTCAGGTTCTCATTCCCTTTTGCAATAAACGAAAACGCTACAGATACAGAAAGAAAGGATTTTTAAAATGGCTAATACAGATATTGGTATCGATTTAGGTACTTCAAATATTGTAATGACTATGGGCAATAAGGGCGTAGTTCTCAGTGAGCCTTCAGTTATCGCATATAATACACGTACAGAACGTGTTCTTGCTGTCGGAAAGGAAGCCTATGAGATGATAGGACGTAATCCGGATTATATTGCCGTTGCCAGACCTATAAGCTCCGGCGTTATATCTGATGATGATCTTGCACACAGTATGATCAGAGAATTCATACTTAAAGTTACCGGTCACCAGCTCCTAAAGCCACGCATTATAATATGTGTCCCCTCTTTTATTACCGACATTGAGAGTCGTGCAGTAGTTGATGCGGCCAAAAGTGCCGGTTCACGTCAGGTTTATCTTATTCAGGAACCTATTGCTGCTATGATCGGCGCCGGAGTCAATATTACTAAGGCAAAAGGACATCTTATAGTTGATATCGGCGGAGGTACAACGGATGTAGCTATCGTTTCAATGAACGGTGTCGTTACCTCCCATACGATCAAGACTGCCGGAAATTCCATAGACCGTTCAATTATCAAGTATATGCAAAACAAGTACAAGCTTCTTATAGGCGAGCGTACTGCTGAAAAGGTCAAAATGGAACTGTGCAATCTCTACGATCCAAGTGATGAACGTACATATATGGTAAAAGGCAGGAGTTTGCTGAAGGGGCTACCAGCGCAGGTCCTTCTCAGTGAGACAGAGCTTTTTGAGGCTATAGAGGATGATACATTTGCTATCATGGAAGCTGTAAGAAAGGTACTGGAGGATGCTCCGCCTGAGCTTGTGGGCGATATTTACGACAACGGACTGCTTATGACGGGCGGCGGAGCACTTCTCGGAGGGCTTCCGCAGCTTATCAAGCGTACACTTGGCATAAATTGTAATATTGCCAAGGATTCCATAAACTGCGTTGCTAAGGGTACTGGAATGGCATTCGGAAAAATGACCACCCTGCTTGATGGCTTCGAGACTGCTACGGTATATAAGTACAGGTGATATTATGACCTTTATAACACGGGAAGAGCTGTTAAGATCACGGATCATTCAGGAGAATATTATAAGAAAAATGAGCAGAGCGATCATTACTGTTTCGCTGACGATATTTATCCTTTTGATCATACAGATAGTTTTCATCGAGAAATTCATTGCTCCTAAGTACATCCCATTATTATTCATTTTGGGGGTAGTTGAGACAGTGATCGTTTTTCTGAGTCCTTATATTATCTGCTTCTTTTCATTCAGAAAGAGAGAAGGCGGTATGAATGCGGTGCGTCTTACCAGATTTGCCAAGAAATATAAAAAGCTTTTTCATCTTAAATGTACTGATATCGCTTCGGACAGATACTTGTCATATTTGAAAAGCTGTATCGCTTCTGAAAAGAATAAATTCAATAGATTTTCACTTATCTGCTCTGAATTCTATGCATATGTCTCACGCACAGAAGTTGATAAAGCATACAATGCACTTGAAGAGCTTCAAAGGATCTTTGACCCTAAGATACACTACTATCTTGATCTTACCTTTGCAAAGCTATCATATGCTTTGCAGTTCTGTTCATACGAAGAATTCAGAAGACTTTGCGATGATAACCCTGCATTATATGAGGAATGCACAAAAAAGTATGAATCACTTTTTGGATATGCTTCTCTTGTAGTGTACGAATTAAAAGAGACCGGTGAATATCAGAAGTCGCTTGAAGAGCTTGAGGTATGCCTTGAGATGAACAAACGAGATGTTGATGGCCCAGTGAGTCAAGTGGATCCTACAAGGGCGAATCATAGATATCATAACTATTCTCATATGCTTCTTGATAAGGCGGAGCTGCTTTTCAGTCTGGGTGATCGTGAGAGATGCCTTGATGCTGTAAATGAATCTGATATGTATGCACAGAAGGTCACCTGCCCTCTCACGCCGCTTTACATAAAGGATCATATGAAAATAATGCAGAAGCTTTATCCGCCGCAGAATGATCCCAGCCCTCTTGACTGATATAAAAAAATCGGGTATAATATAACAAGTATTACTTTTAAGGAGTGTTTTTTAATGAGTGAATGTACACATGACTGTTCAAGCTGCGGCAGTGACTGTGCAAGCAGAAAAGATCCGCAGAGCCTGCTTGAAAAACCGAATCAGATGAGCAATATTGGAAAGGTCATCGGAGTAGTAAGCGGCAAGGGCGGCGTTGGAAAGACTCTTGTTTCATCTCTGCTCGCTGTTTCTATGCAGAGGCTTGGCAAAAATGTTGGTATCATGGATGCTGATATAACAGGTCCTTCCATTCCAAAGGCTTTCGGTATCCATACAAAGGCTGATGCCTGTGAATTCGGTATAATCCCGGCAAAATCCAAAATGGGTATAGATGTAATGTCGGTCAACCTGCTTCTTGAAAACGAGAGCGATCCCGTTGTTTGGAGAGGACCTGTCATTGCAGGAGTTGTAAAGCAGTTCTGGACAGATGTTATCTGGAAGGATATAGATTATCTCTTTGTTGATATGCCTCCCGGAACAGGCGATGTTCCTCTTACAGTTTTCCAGTCTCTTCCGATAAACGGAATCGTTATCGTTACATCTCCTCAGGAACTTGTATCAATGATAGTTGAAAAGGCCGTAAAGATGGCGCAGCTTATGAATATACCGATACTTGGAATCATTGAGAATATGAGCTATTACGAATGTCCCAACTGCGGTAAGCGTCACAATATTTACGGAGACAGCCATATCGAAGAGATCGCTGCACAGTACAATATTCCTGTTCTGGCAAAGCTTCCTATTGATCCGCAGCTTGCTAAAATATGTGATCAGGGCACGATCGAACTTTTTGAAGGCGAATGGCTCAATGAAGCTGTCGATAAGATCGCAGATATGTAATGCGTATCGTCTCCCCTTTATGGGGAGATTTTTTCTTGACATAAAACCTTATACATGGTAAAATAGTTTTGGAACTTTTTTAAGGATGTGTAAATATGAAAATTATCCTTGCTTCCGGCTCCCCGAGAAGAAGGGAACTGATGAAGTATATTTCAGATGATTTTGAGGCTGTTTCTCTTGACGTTGATGAAACTCTTCCGACAGATATTGAGCAGATGAAAGCGTCGGAGTACCTTGCTCGGATCAAAGCAAAAGCCGCTTCTGAACAGTATCCGGATATGATCGTTATCGGATGCGATACAACTGTAATATGCGGAAATAGTATTCTCGGGAAACCTTCTGATAAAAGCGATTGTATACGCTGTATACAGGAACTTTCAGGCCGCACTCATCAGGTCGTTACAGGATGCGCTCTTATATATCGTGATAAAATCATGTCTTTTTCGGAGGTAACAGATGTGACATTCCGAAAACTCAGCCATGATGAGATAACTGCTTATGCGGATACTGACGAACCATACGATAAAGCAGGCGGATATGGTATCCAGGGCAAAGCCTCCGGTCTTATCCAGTCTATAGATGGCGACTTTTTTAATGTAGTGGGACTGCCTGTAACAAGGCTTTTCAATGAACTAAAAAAATTCATAAATATGATCAAGGAGAATTAATATGAACTCAACTGCTTTTCATAATGCGGATATCCTTCTTCCAAAGGAGGATGTAGATGCTTACAAATGGTCAGTTATAGCCTGTGACCAGTATACCAGCGAACCTGAATACTGGGATCAGGTTTACAAAAATGTGGGCAGCGCTCCCTCAACACTTAATCTTATCCTTCCGGAGCTCTATCTCGAAGAAGATGGCGTTGCTGAGAGAATCGACAATATCCATTCTTCAATGGATAAGTACATTTCAGATGGTATTTTTGATGAATACAAGAATGCTATGGTTTATGTTGAACGTGTACAGGGAAACGGTGTTCTCAGACAGGGTATAGTTGGTGCGATCGACCTTGAAAAATATGATTTCTCAAAGGGAAGCACTTCTGAGGTGCGTGCGACCGAAGCAACAGTTATCGAGCGTATTCCTCCTCGTATCAAGGTGCGCCAGGGGGCTCCGCTTGAGCTGCCGCATATTATGATACTTATAGACGATCCTGACTGCACAGTTATCGAGCCCCTTGCCACTAAGATTGATTCTATGAAAAAGTTATATGATACCGAGCTTATGCAGAACGGTGGCAGTATAAAGGGATTTCTTATGAATGAAGCAATGCAGCAGAAGGTTGATGAATCACTTTGTGCTTTGGCAGATGAAGAGGTATTCTGCAAAAAGTATTCACTTGACAGCTCACCTGTTCTGCTTTATGCTATGGGCGATGGCAATCATTCGCTTGCAACTGCCAAGGAATTCTATGAACAGCTAAAAAAAGCCAATCCTGATAAGGATCTTTCCAATCATCCCGCAAGATATGCTCTTGCCGAGATAGTTAATCTTCACAGTGATGCACTTAAGTTTGAAGCTATACATCGTCTTGTATACGATGTGGATTGCGATGAACTTATCAACGAGATGACTTCTACACTTGATCTTTCTGAAACTGAAGTTTCAGATCAATATGTGATCTGCTCATATAAGGGTGCATCAAAGAAGATGTATATTAATAATAAGAGTTCCAATCTTTCTGTTGGTTCTCTCCAGAATTTCCTTGATAAGTATATCAAGGAAAACGGCGGAAAGATAGATTATATACACGGAAGCGATACAGTAAAGTCACTGGCAGAGAAACACTCCGGACTTGGATTCATCCTTCCTGATATGGATAAATCACAGCTTTTCCCCACTGTCATCAAGGATGGTGCTCTCCCAAGAAAGACATTTTCTATGGGACACGCTGAAGATAAGCGTTTCTATATGGAAGCAAGAAGAATCACATTATAATAAAAAGCTGCCTTA
>LVAK01000235.1 GCA_001604035.1 Clostridiales bacterium Firm_05 | reverse complement strand
GATGCTGACCGCTACAGGCTCAGCCGTGAGGACATACTGTCATGCTGTGAGAACGGCTATGAACTGGGCTTCCGCACCTTCGTAATGCAGGGCGGAGAGGATATGTATTTCTCAGACGATGTTATCATCCCGATAATATCTGAGATAAGGGAAAAATACCCCGACTGCGCCATTACTCTTTCACTGGGCGAGCGATCCTATGAGAGCTATAAGCGCATGAAAGATGCCGGTGCTGACCGCTATCTGCTCAGACACGAGGCTGCCTCTGAGGAGCTGTACAAAAAGCTGCACCCGGCTGAGATGAGTCTTGCAAACCGCAGAGAATGTCTCTTTGCACTCCGTGAGCTGGGCTATCAGGTTGGCGCAGGCTTTATGGTGGGAGCACCCTATCAGACCACTGATGATATCATCGCTGATCTGCGCTTCCTTCAGGAGCTCCGTCCGCAGATGATAGGAATAGGCCCCTTCATCCCTCACCATAATACTCCTTTCGCTGACGAAAAGGGTGGTACACTGGAACTGACGCTGAGACTTCTTGGAATACTCCGTCTGATGTTCCCGAAGGTACTTCTCCCTGCCACCACAGCCCTTGGAACTATAGCTCCGAACGGCCGTGAGCTGGGACTTATGACCGGCTGCAATGTGGTGATGCCGAATCTTTCACCTGTAAGGGTAAGAAAAAAATACGACCTGTACGACAATAAGATTTGCACAGGCGAGGAGGCTGCGGAATGCCGTGGATGTCTCCAGCGCCGTATCGAATCCGCAGGATATACCGTTGCCAACGAGCGTGGCGACTACATAAACGATAATCCGATGTAAGGAGCAGACCATGAGAGTACGATTCCATCTGCCTGATTTTTCAGGCAATTTCAAGCTTAACTATATGTTTTCCGAGCTGCTCAAGCACCGTCCGGAGTTTTTCCGTGAGGGTGTGGAGATAGCTTCATTCTACGGTGTTTTCCCGCCATGTCTCTGGAACGGAGGCAGAACTCAGGGCGGTATGACTGACAAGAACTTCATCAAAAACGTCATCAAGGTTTTCAACGATAAGGGCATACCGCTTAGATACACCTTCACCAATATGATGCTGGAAAAGAAGCACCTCAGCGATGACCGCTGCAATATGATACTCAATCTTTCCAATAACGGACTGAATGAGGCTATCGTAGCTTCTCCGGTACTTGAGGACTATCTCAGAAGGAATTACCCCAAATTCAAGCTGACAAGCTCCACCTGCAAGCGTCTCAACACTGAGGAGGCTCTGCTTGCCGAGCTTGAAAAGGATTACCATATCGTAGTCATCGACTACGATTTCAACAACCGCTTCGATGTCCTTGAAAAGCTTCCACGCAAAAAGGACATCGAATTCCTGGTAAACGCCTGCTGTGAGCCCGACTGTCCACGAAGGATAGAACACTACAAGTCAATAGGCGAACAGCAGATAGCCTACTGCGAGCATATCAAAAAGCATCCTAACCTGCCTTTTGATATCGAGAAGCACGATCCGAAGAATTTCCGTGCCTGTCCTTATTCGCAGCGTGGTATCTTCGAGATACGTGACCTGAGGACGCATATCTCTCCGGATGATATCTGGGAGAAATACGTTCCCATGGGATTTGAGCAGTTCAAGATCGAGGGCCGCACTGCAAGTCCTCTCAATGTGCTTGAAACATATATGTATTACATGGCTAAACCGGAATGCCGTGACGAAGCCCGCTTCACCCTCCTCAAGGGCATGGAGAACTCACGGGCACTGATATTCAACTAAAAGGAGGCATAATATGAGAGTTCGTTTTCATCTTCCGGACTTTACCCAGCATTTCATGTTCAATATCATCTTCTCCGAAATGCTGAAAAACAAACCGGAATTATTCCGTGAGGGAGTAGAGATAGCTTCCGTATACGGCACATTCCCCCCTGCAATATGGAACGGCGGACGTTTTGCTGCCGGAAAGTGCGACAAGAGCTTCATCAAGCAGGTCATAAATGAATTCAACAAGCGTGGTATACCGCTCCGATTCACCTTCACAAACCCTGTTCTTGAAAAGAAACACGTACATGACGAATACTGCAATATGATAATGCATCTTGCAGACAACGGCATGAACGAGGTCATTGTTGCCTCCCCCATACTTGAGGACTATATCCGCAATACTTATCCCAACTACAAGATAACAAGCTCTACCTGCAAGCGCATAACCGATCCGGAAAAGATGTATGAAGAAGTAGGCAAGGACTACCACATCGTTGTTATCGACTACGACCTGAACAATCAGTTCGATATCCTCGAAAAGATACCGGATAAGAAAAAGTGCGAGCTGCTGGTAAATGCCTGCTGCAACCCGGGATGCAAGTTCCGTTCAGATCACTACAAGATGATCGGCGCAGAAACACTTGCTTACGCCGAGCACATGAAAAAGGCTCCCGGCGTCAGCTTCGATTTCAAGCTGCCCCCGAAATACGCTCAGTATTTCAAGGAGGAAGTTGAAAAGTGCCAGTGTATGAACAGGGCTGTATTCGAGATAAAGGATATGCGTACCCATATAAGCCCTGAGGCAATATGGGAAAAGTACGTTCCCATGGGCTTCGAGCAGTTCAAGATAGAAGGCCGTACCATCGAGCTCTTCAATCTGGTTGAACACTATATGTACTACATGATAAAGCCAGAATGCCGTGACGAAGCAAGACTTCTCTTCCTTACAAGACTTAAAAGACAGGATGTAATAGACGCCCCGTTCTAATAAAAGGAGTTGACATTCATGAAAGCAGCAGCAGTATTCAGCGACAATATGGTGCTCCAGCGCCGCAGGCCTGTGCGTATCTTCGGTACCTGTACCCCGAACCAGGGAGATATAACAGTAAGGATACCTGAGCTGGGCATATCAGCAAAAGCAATGATAAACGGCGAAAAATGGGAAGCTGTATTGCCTCCTATGGAAGCTGCCGGAAGCTGCACCCTTGAACTGATCTCAGGCGCAGTCAGGAAACGTTTCTTAAATGCTGCCATCGGAGAGGTATGGCTTGCCGGCGGTCAGTCAAATATGGAATTCGAGCTTCACAACGAGCTCAACGGCAGCAAGGCTCTTGATGAATGCAGGAACGAAAATGTCAGATTCTACTACACTCCAAAATGCGAGATGCTGAATGAAAAGCTCTTCGAGTCCGAAAGGAATACCTGCTGGCAGCTTCCTTCAGAGGAAAATTCCCGTTCCTGGTCTGCGGTGGGATATTACTTTGCAAAGGAGCTCAGCCGCCGCCTCGGAGTCACTGTAGGAGTTATCGGCTGCAACTGGGGAGGCACCTCCGCTTCTGCATGGGTGCCCCGTGAAGTCCTTGAAAGCGACAGCCATATCCGTCCGTATATAGACGAGTATGACGAAGCGATAAAAGGAAAGTCCAATGAAGAAATGATAGCGGAGTACGAGGAATACGGCCGCTATCAGTGGAACTGGGAACAAAAAAGGCAGAAGCTTTATGCTGAAAGGCCTGATGTATCATGGGCCGAGACTCTGGAGATATGCGGCGAGAACCGTTTTCCAGGTCCGGCAGGCATTATGAACCCCATGCGCCCCTGCGGACTGCATGAAACTATGATAAGCCGTGTCGCTCCCTATACTCTCGGCGGAGTAATATACTATCAGGGCGAATCCGATGACCACAGACCGGATACCTATGAAGTGCTTATGAAAGCGCTCATAGACCAGTGGCGCAGAGACTGGAGGGACAATGAGCTGCCCTTCCTTATGGTACAGCTTCCCATGCACCGCTATGCGAACGAGCCGGATACAAAGAACTGGCCTGTGATACGTGAGGCTCAGATGAACGTATTCAAGGCAGTAAAAAATACCGGACTTGCTGTTGCTCTTGACTGCGGAGAATTTGACGAGATACACCCGAAGGAAAAAGCTGTTATCGCTCACAGACTGTATCTTCAGGCTCTGTCTGAGGTATACGGACTTGCCGGACAAAATGATACACTGCCGCCGCTGTTCAGCTATGCTGTTCAGGAGAAAAACGGTATAAGGTTATATTTCAGCAACTGCTCCGGATTTGAAGCATCCGGTGATGTTACCGGATTTGAGGTGTCGGGCGCAGATATGAGATTTGTTCCTGCAAATGCAGTAACAGATGGAGATACGATACTCCTCAAAGCTGATATCACATCTCCTCTCACAGGAGTGCGCTATCAGTGGACGAACTACGCAGAGGTCACACTTTACGGAAATAACGGACTGCCTGTCCCTACATTCAGGGCAGATATACTATGATAAAAAAGCCGGATATCAGCGTGATATCCGTTTTTTTATTTTTTCAAAAAAATTTTGAAATTTTTGTCCGATTTCTTTTCCGACCTCCGAGTGTATGTAATGTAAAGGCTGACACAGCCAAGAAAGAAATACTTATAGGAGTGACAAATATGAAAAAAACAACATCAAAATTCACAATCGCTGCTCTTGCCGCAGCTCTCGTATTAGGCGGAGGATATGCTTCAGGCAATCAGTTCGATGCATCTGCTGAAACTCCTTCTGTCGTTGTAGCAGAGGGTGACGCAGTTGTCGCTGACGCTGCACCTGCTGAGGACGCAGAGGCTATCACTACAACAACTACAGCTGCTCAGGCTGAGGATACAACTACAACAACTAC
This sequence comes from Clostridiales bacterium Firm_05, assembly GCA_001604035.1. Classification (GTDB taxonomy): domain Bacteria; phylum Bacillota; class Clostridia; order Oscillospirales; family Ruminococcaceae; genus Ruminococcus. The sequence goes on along the minus strand of LVAK01000235.1, from coordinate 1,420 downwards.
AACTGTTGCTGCAACTACTGCCGCACCTGCTACAGCACCGGCAACAACTGCAACTCAGGCTGCCGCAACTACAACCGCTGCTGCAACTACAAAGGCAGCTGCAACTACCGCCAAGACTACCACAAAGGCTGTAACAACTTCTAACAAGAAGGGTTCACCTAAGACAGGCGATGCTTTCCCTGCTCTCGGACTTACTGCTGTTATAGGAGCAGCCGGTCTCGTTGGTCTTGCTACAAGAAAGAAAGATTCATAACTCCTTAATACATCCAAGCAAAAACGTCCCGTGGGAAGAGGTATTCCTAATAAGGAATGCTGACTGAAAACGGGGCGTTTTTGTATCTATAGCCGAAAATAGTCTCTGGGCTCCAATACCGCTTGACAAAACCGATAGCTTTGGTATATAATATCATATAGAATATGAGTATAAAGGCGTAGCAGTCAGAGTATCATTCTCTCAGCCTTTCAGAGAGCGTCGGGGCGGTGTGACGGCGCAGGCGGTGAATGTGAAGTGCGGCTGTCAGCTTCGGGGAGGAACAGGGCATATGCCGCAAAGTATTCCCCGGCGTTTCCCTCGTTACGGGCAAATGAGTAATAAATCGGAGTGGGACCGTGCATATCGCACCTCCGGAGCATTTTTGCTCCGGAGGTTTTTTGTTCCCCCCTCTCTTCCGGTAAAGGAGCACATTATGTTTTTCAAACAGTTAAGACGAGATATAAGACTTATCAAAGAGCGTGACCCTGCTGCAAGGAACGCCTTTGAGATACTCCTGACCTATCCGAGCCTCTCGGCTATACGCAGCTACCGTATCGCCCATTGGTTCTACAAGCGCAAAATGTTCACCGTAGCAAGAATGATCTCCCAGAGGTCAAGACACAAGACCGGTATCGAGATACACCCCGGTGCAACTATCGGCAAGGGACTTTTCATCGATCACGGCATGGGCGTAGTCATCGGCGAGACCACTGTCATAGGCGACAACTGCCTTATATATCAGGGTGCCACCCTCGGCGGTACAGGTAAGGAAAAGGGCAAGCGTCATCCTACTCTCGGAAACAACGTCCTCGTTGGCGCCGGCGCAAGAGTACTTGGTCCGTTCAAGGTAGGCAACAACGTGAAGATCGCTGCAAATGCAGTAGTTCTCCATGCTATCCCCGACAATTCAACTGCTGTCGGAGTTCCGGCAAGGGTAGTCCGCATGAACGGAAAGAAGCTGCCGGAACACACCGTTACACAGGATATCGACCAGATCCATATTCCCGATCCTGTATCTCTGGAATTCTGCCGCATGAAGATCGAGATCGCAGAACTGAAAAAGGAGATCGCAGAGCTTACACAGGGCTCCGGCATATAAGAGGTGACAGCTATGAATATAATCCGCTACCCCTCGGCTGAGGCTATAAATGAGGCTGTCCGCAGGGA
>LVAK01000234.1 GCA_001604035.1 Clostridiales bacterium Firm_05 | reverse complement strand
ATGGGATATTCAAACTGCTTGCCCTTCAGCACCTCCAGGCAGACTGCTGCCTCCTTTTTTGCTTCATCCTCTGACACAGCATAGCTGTACCAGTATGCACCGCAGGGTATCCCAGCCGACTTGCAGCCGGAATAGTTCTTCTCAAAGCAGATATCCTTCTGAGATATCTCCCGCCCGAAGCCCGCCTGCATTATGCAGAAATCAGTCCGGACGCTTTTCCAGTCAATGTCTCCCTGCCAGCGTGAAACATCGATCCCGTTTCGTATCAAATCATCACCTCCCATATATATTATTCAGCAGCTCAGTCTTTTGTCATAGCCTATGAGCTGAACGGATAAAGCAATACCCGCTTCTCAGTAAAGCGAGCCTTTTTATAAGTCGAATGGAGCCGGAACAGCCATTTTTATGTTGACAAATTTGCTGTGAAGTGGTATAATTACTTTTACGTAAGCGCAGGCCGCAGGTGCGTTATACCGAATAGATACTGGCCTGTAAATCTACAGAAAGGAGTAGGCTTACATGAACAATATGAATCCCGAGTTTAAAATTAGAGAGGTCGCTGAACGAATAAAAGCTACACGAGAATCGGTAGGCCTGACTCCGGAAGAAATGGCTGAAAAGATCGGCGTATCCATTTTTGAGTACAGTGCTTATGAGGGCGGCGCAAAGGATTTCAGCTTCTCTTTCATATATAAATTTGCCAATGCCTGCAACGTGGAGATCACTGACCTTATGGAGGGTGAATCTCCCCGTATCAACAGCTTCGATATCACAAGGAAGGGCGAGGGACTTCCTATCGCAAGAAGAAAGGGACTCAGCTACCTTCGTCTCGCCCCAAAATTCAGGAACAAGATCGCAGAACCATTCCTCGTGACCATACCATATGTTGACGAGGAATACCGTGTCCCCCACCCTCATACCCATGAGGGACAGGAAATGGATATCGTTATCAGCGGACAGCTCAAGGTCCGTGTCGGCGATAACATTGAGGTACTCAACGAGGGCGATTCGATATATTATGACAGCTCCGAGCCCCATGATGAATGGGCAGTAGGCGGCAAAGAGTGTAAGTTCTACGCTATCGTATGCGGCGTAAACCAGCCGCAGCACGCTATCAATCACCTTGAACCGGCTATACTTCCCGGTGTAACAAACTTCGACCTTGCCAACATCAAGGATCCTATTGCTGATAAATTCGTGAATATAGAGACTAATGAGGACGGCTCACTGAAGAAGATAGATTTCAAGAATGAAGAGACCTTCAACTTCGGCTTTGATGTCGTTGACGGACTTGCTGCAAAATGCCCGGATAAAACAGCACTTATCTATGTTGCCGAGGATCTTTCAGACAGAAAGTTCACCTTCGCCGAGATCAAGAAGTATTCCAATATGACTGCCAATTACTTCAGGTCAAAGGGCATAAAGAAGGGCGACAAGGTAATGCTCGTACTCAAGAGGCATTATCAGTTCTGGTTCTCCATAATCGCTCTTCACAAGATCGGCGCTATCGTTATCCCTGCCACAAATCAACTGGTACAGCACGACTTTACATACCGCTTCAAGGCCGCTGACGTCAAGGCTATCGTCTGCACAGGCGACGGCGATGTTGCTCATCAGGTAGACCTTGCAGTTGAAGAATCCGGCATGGATATAATGAGGATGATCGTTCACGGCGAACGTGAAGGCTGGGAAGACTTCGACAAGGGTATGTCACAGTGCAGCGACATATTTGAACGTCCTACAGATCCGTCAGAGCTTTCCTGCGGACACGAACCGAACCTCATGTTCTTCACATCAGGTACTACAGGCTATCCAAAGATCGCTACACACTGTCACCTCTACGCCCTGGGACATTTTATCACAGCACGTTACTGGCACAATGTTGATCCTAATGGTATCCACTTCACTATCTCCGATACCGGCTGGGGCAAAGCTCTCTGGGGCAAGCTCTACGGACAGTGGCTCAGCGAGACTTGTATCTTCGTATACGATTTTGATCGTTTTGACGCAAACAAGATACTTCCCATGTTCAAGAAGTACAACATCACCACCTTCTGTGCTCCTCCGACGATGTACCGTTTCTTTATCAAGGAAGATCTTTCAAAGTTTGATCTCAGCTCTATAAAATATGCCACAGTTGCCGGCGAAGCCCTCAACCCTGAGGTCTACAATCAGTTCCTCAAGGCTACCGGCGTAAAGCTCATGGAAGGCTTCGGCCAGACTGAGACCACACTCTCTATCGGTAACTTTGTGGGAATGACCGCACGCCCCGGATCTATGGGAAAACCAAGCGTACTCTACAATGTCGATATAGTTGATCCGGATGGCAAGCCCTGTAAGACAGGTGAGACCGGCGAGATCGTTATCCACACAGAAAATGGTGCTCCATGCGGACTTTTCCTTGGCTACTACAATGACAAAGAAAAAACAGATGAGGTATGGTACGACGGAATGTATCACACAGGTGATACCGCATGGAAGGACGAAGACGGCTACTTCTGGTATGTCGGACGTGTTGACGACGTTATCAAGTCCTCCGGATACCGTATCGGACCATTCGAGATCGAAAGCGTTATCATGGAGCTTCCATACGTGCTCGAATGTGGTGTAAGCGCAGCTCCTGATCCGGTAAGAGGCCAGGTCGTAAAGGCTTCTATCGTCCTCACAAAGGGCACTGTAGGTACAGATGAGCTCAAAAAGGAGATACAGGACTACGTTAAAAAGCATACTGCTCCTTATAAATATCCGAGAATTGTCGAGTTCCGTGACGAGCTCCCTAAGACAATCAGCGGCAAGATCAGAAGAGTTGCACTCAAGGGCTGATCTCAGTATAATATAAATATAAAGCCATAGCACCTGCTAAAAGTGCTATGGCTTTTATTAACGGAAAACGGCTGCCAATAACCGTGATACTTACATAGAAATTATATATTAGTTATTGGGGAAGAACCTTTGCTCAGAAAGGTTCTTCCCCGAGTAATTGACATATACTTCTATACAAGTATCACGGTTACTGTTAGCCGTTACAATTTTACTTATCCTCCGGATCGGGCTCAATGATTGGAGAATCGACTGCATTTTTCTGAACGCTGGCGATACCTTTTTTACAGCTGTCTTTCTTGACATATCCCTCGCTGACTGAGATGATCTCACCGTTTCTGGCTTTAAGGCGGAACCTGAATTCGCCTGCCTTATCCTTATATATCTCAAACTTAGGATTTGTGACCTGCTCATAGCCTTCAATGGTCTGATCTTCGATCTTTGCAACAGGCGCATTCTTAGAAACACTGGCAATACCGTTCTTTACGCTTGCGAGAGTATTGTAGACCTCTCCTCCTGTAGCGATGATCTCACCGTTTCCAGCCTTAAGGCTAAATGTAAAACCGGTTTTTGTGGACTTTATAACGAATTTTCCCATAATATTCAACACCTTTCATCTCGGTCAGACGAGCCTTTGCTCTGTCGTTACCTGATTTACAATAACATTATAAACTATTTAATCTCTTTTGTCAACAGTTTTTTGTTTGAATTTACAATTTTCACCTTATCTCCATAGTCTGTTCAGGGATGTCGTCATCACATAGGTCTTAACAGCTCTCATTCATATCATAGCCTTTTCCTTATAAAAAACGCCTCCGCACTTAATGTACGGAGGCGAAATTTTTATCTGCCATATATGACCAGCAGGACGATCAGGAAGATCACAGGCACAAGGAATACTATCCCCCATACCGCCGCCTGCTTCTTTTCCTTCCGGCCTATGCTTCTGGCGCACATATATATCGAGACCAGCATAACGATCGTTATTAGCTGGCTGATAAGCGTAGCGACCATTATCAGCCTCTCAGCTCAGCACCGATCGCATTGAGAGCCTTCAGCACACGCTTCATAGCGCCGTCAGCCTGTTCATCAGTGAGAGTGCCCTCATGTGAACGCATTGAGATAGAGTAAGCAACGCTCTTCTTTCCGCTCTCTATCATTTCCTTGCTGCGGTAGATATCGAACAGAGTAACCTTTTCAAGTATCTTTCCTACAGCGCCCTTGATAGCCTTTTCCAGCTCTGCAACAGGAGTCTCATTGTCAACAAGAAGGCTGAGGTCTCTTGTAGTTGCAGGGAACTTCGGAAGAGGACTGTATGTTATCTTGTCTGCTGCAAGCTGCATCATCTCAGGGATACAGAGCTTTGCAACATAAGTTTTAACGCCTATCTCATAGGTCTCCTGTACTTCCGGATGTACCTCGCCAATGATACCGAGGTATACACCGTCCTTGATGATAACAGCGCTTCTGCCCGGGTGGAGAGCATACTTCTCGTCAAATATCTGGCAATCCTCAGCTCTTACATACTCAACATCGCTGACATTCATTTCATCGAGTATCTGCTCAACCATTCCCTTGAGAGTATAGAAGTCAGCCTCACCGCCGTACATACCGATAGTAAGTCTCTGCGGCTCATCCGGAAGAGAATACTGATATCTGTGCTTCTCATTGCCGCTGTTGGCAAGGATATTTCCGTTTATGAAAGGCTTCTCCTCGCTTGCTGGGATGTACTCCTTGGATATTTCAAAGAGGCAGGCCTTATCGTTGCGGTTATTGTAGTTGAAGGAAAGAACGTCAAGCATTGATGGGATAGTTGAGGTTCTCATAACGCTTGTGTCCTCGCCGAGAGGATTAACAATACGTACTACATTGCGGAGCTTGCTGTCCTGTGGGAGGCGTATCTTGTCAAAATACTTCGGGGATACGAAGGAATATGTAGCTATCTCATAGCCGCCGAGAGATACAGCAGCATTCCTGAGAGTGCGGACGAACTTCTGTTCCTCTGTGAACTCAGCTCTTGCAACGCCTCTGAAATCAGTGGAGGGAATGTTGTTGTAGCCGTATATACGTGCAACTTCCTCTGCGATATCAGCCTTGCAGCCGATATCGATACGGAAAGCAGGAGCGATCACCTTTCCGTCCCTGAATGTGAATTCAAGACGGCCGAGATATTCCTTCATCTTGTCCTCGGAGATATCGGTGCCGAGGAAATTGTTTATCCATGCCGGATCAAATACTACCTCAGAGGGCTTGAAATCAGACTTGTTGCAGTCGATAACTGTATTTACGACCTCACCTGCGCCGAGAAGCTCGACCAGCTCAAATGCTCTCTTGAGGCAGGTCATGGAGATCGTCGGATCAACACCCTTTTCATAACGTGCGGAAGCATCTGACTTCAGCTTGAGCTTCTTTGAGGTCTGACGCACCTGTGAGGGCTCAAAGTAAGCTGACTCGAATACAACAGTGTTTGTATCATCCATGATACCGCTGTATTCGCCGCCCATAACTCCGGCAACAGCAACAGGCTTCTTCTCGTCAGCGATGACCAGCATCTCGGATGTGAGCTCACGCTCAACGCCGTCGAGTGTCATTATCTTCTCGCCGTCCTTAGCCTTGCGGACATTTATATGTGCTCCCTCAACGTAGCGGAGATCAAAAGCGTGCATAGGTTGGCCATATTCAAGCATTACATAGTTTGTGATATCAACAAAGTTGTTGATAGGACGAACACCGCTTGCACG